>CAZLEE010000030.1:0-29286 GCA_964558455.1 uncultured Verrucomicrobiota bacterium
AACACCAGGCGACACTACAGCTTGTGCTTGGTTGCGTCAATAGGATAGCCAGACGCGGCGTATATCCCTGCGGCCACCTTGCCCTACATCAGTTCCGCCACTCCAACCCCCTCCAGCACCGGCGTTCCTTATAACACCACCATCGGCGCCACCCTGGTTGACGGCAGTATAACCGTCCAGACCGGCACGATTAAACTGTGGCTCAACGGCACAGCGGTCACGCCCACCATCTCCAGCGCCGCCGGCACTACGACGGTCAATTACCAGCCGGCTAATCTGCCGCTCAACTCCACCAACACGGTGCAATTCGCCTTTACCGACAGCGACTCCAACCGCCGGACCAACCAATGGACCTTCGTTGTTGAAAACATCCTTCAACAACTTTGGACCATCCCGCCAAATTCGGCCACGAATACGGCGTGGGCAGAATGGGTCACCAGCGGCAGCACGGAACGCGGCCTGGCTTACAATCCCAAGACTGGCCATGTCCTTCTCACCAGCCGCTCCGGCATTGCCGGCGGGGCGCCCACAACGGGTGGAATCGCCATTCTGGACGGCAACACTGGAGCCTTTCTAGGGACGCTGGACAACAGCCTGCTTGCAGGCGGTGTCGGCACCTACCATCTCGACATGATTGGTGTGGCTGCGGACGGAGTGATCTACGCCTGCAACCTCACCACCAGCGGCACTGTTCCCTTTCAAATTTATCGTTGGCAGAACGAGACGGCGGTGGAGACACTTATTTGGAACCAGAATCCCTTGGGCGGCGCAGCCCGTTGTGGAGACGATTTCCGCGTCGAGGGTTCCGGAGCCGGCACGCGGATTATTGCTTCCGGGAACACCACCGTCTCCACTATTTCCCTCTTCTCCACGGTAGATGGAACGAATTTTACCGGAACCGCCGTTGCTATTAACGGCTTGGGAACCCTGCCGACCGGAGGCTATTACCGGCTCGGCTTGGCCTTTGGCTGCGGCAATGCCTTTTACGGCCAGAATATCGGCTATCCCACGGCGTATTGTGGTTTTGCCGGCCCACCCTCGACAGTCGGCGCCCTCGAAGATTATTATAACATCGAAGCCTTCGACAACACCCTGAGCATCGGACCGATAGGGGTGGATATCGCCAATCAGCGGATGATCGGCGACGAAACATCCGGCGGCAGCGGCACAACCCATTCGATGAATCTTTACGACCTCAGCCAGTTTTCGAGTTCGTCTTTGAGGATTAATGCGCCCATCGATCATAAGACTTTTGCCACCTCCACCGGAAGCTTTGGCACCGGCTCGGTGGACTTCACCCCGGACGGAACGCGGGTTTACACGTTGGACACGGCCAATGGCATCATCGCCTTCTCCCTGAACCCAAATGTCTCCGAGATCAACATTTGCGCCGGGCCTCAAAATGATATTGTGGCAGGCCCCGGCTCGGTTGGCTACATGGGCGTGCAGGCCATCGGCGCACCCCAGTCATTTCAATGGCATTTCAACACCAGTCCGTTGACCCCGGGCGCATCTGTCGCCAATGCCACCAACCGGACTCTGGACATCTACAACGTCCAGGCGAACTCGCTTGGTTACTACACCGTGGTTATTTCGAACTCTTCGCTGCTGACCAGCGTGACCAGTTCCCCCGCGTTGCTCGATATCCAGATGAACATCACCACCGAGCCTGTCAGCCAGGAGGTTTCGCCCGGCGGTTCGGCCACGTTCACGGTTGCCGCGAGCGGCGGATTGCCTCCTTACAGTTACCAATGGTCCCGCGACGGGGCAAATGTCGGAGCCAACTCCTCGTCAATTACCATCAATAACACCCAATCGGCCACTGCCGGCAATTACGCGGTCGTCGTCACCGACGCGCTCGGCCAGTCTGTCACAAGCACCACAGCCGTCTTGAGCGAAGCTGGCGCGCCTCAAATTGTTACTGACATTCAACCCAGCTCGCTGACCGTGCCAATCGGCAGCATCGCCGGGTTCTCCGTTTCAGCAACAGGTTCCGGCACGTTGTCTTATCAGTGGTATTTTAACGGCACGGCAATGACAGACAACAGTCGCGTCAGCGGTTCGCTCACCAGTGCGCTGACGATTGCCCCTGCCCAAATGCCGGATTCCGGCACCTACGAGCTAATGATCTCGAATAGCACCGGCTATATATTCAGTTCTGCCGCGTCCTTCGCCGTCACTGGGGTTACCTTTAATAACGGCGCTGCCTGGACGGCCAATGGCAATGCCATTATCACTAACGGCGTTCTGGAACTGACTGAAGGCTCCACCAGTCAAAACAGCAGCTTCTGGCTGAACGAGCCGGTGGACGTCGCAGCATTCCGCGCTTCCTGGATTTATCAGGACAATACTGGAGGGGCTGGAGCCAACGGCGTGGTATTCGTCGTGCAAAACTCCTCCTCGGGCACCTCCGCTTTGGGCGCGGGAGGCGGCCAGATTGGCTATCAGGGCATTGCTTCCAGCGTGGCGCTGGGATTCAATATTTACCCGAACTATACGGTCGGCATTCAACTGACCACGAACGAGTTTGTGGTTCCCTTCTCTGCCACCTCGCCAGTCAACCTGACGAGCGGTGATCCGATTGCCGCCACGGTGCAATATGCAGGCGGCGTCATGAGCCTGGTGCTGACAGACTCCATAGCCCAGGTTTCGTTCTCGACCAATTACGCCATCAACGTAACCAACGCTGTCGGAGGCCCCACGGCTTACGTTGGCTTTACCGGTTCCGCCGGAGGCGTCGCGTCATCGCAAACCGTGAGCGATTTTGTCTTCACCAGCTTGGTGCCGCTGACAGTTCAGAACGCTGGCGGCGGGTCGTTGCTGCTGACGTGGCCCATTGGGACGGCCGGTTACTTGTTGCAGCAAAATTCCACGTTAAGCGCATCTGGCTGGGGCAACGTCACCAATGTGCCCACTGTGATCAACAATCAGAACCAAGTTACGGTAACACCCTCGAAGAAAACCGAGTTTTACCGGTTAAGCTCGCAATAATGTGGTGTTTGGATCGGGGCGGGGACGGAGTTTTCGGCTCCTCCCCTCCCCAATTTCCCGGACAGTGGAGGTCCTGCCCCCGGGGCGGACGCGTCTAAATTTCTTTTGGTTGGATGCCTGGCCCGGGTCCCCGCCACAACAGACATCCATGACCCAGTGGAGTTTGTTTTCCAACGCCGCGCTCCAATGGGGGCGCAGACGGCGATTGCAAAAAGCGGGCGTTCTGTGCTATGCTTTGACAATGACACAGTGCAACGGCCGCGCCGTTGAAATCAACCCGGGGAAGACGCATGGTTGCTGAACACGGCAAAATCCCGGTCGTTTCAGATAATTCGGATGTGGCGCCGTGTCTATCGGCGGTCATCCCGGTTTACAACGAGCAGGCGACGATCCGGGAATTGGTCCAGATGGTGCAGGCGCAGCGTCCGGTGCGGGAAGTCATCGTTGTCGATGATTGTTCCACCGACGGGACGGGTAAGACGTTGGACCAGATTGCGGCGGAAAACCCGAAGGTGCGGGTGGTGCATCATGAGGTGAACCGGGGCAAGGGGGCGGCTTTGCGGACGGGCATTGCGCTGGCCAGGGCGGACTATGTCATCGTGCAGGACGCGGATTTGGAGTACGACCCGGAGGAATATTACAAACTGCTGGCCCCATTGCTGGCAAACAAGGCGGATGTGGTTTTCGGGAGCCGGTTTGCGGGGGGCGGGCCGACACGGGTTCTTTATTTCTGGCATTCGGTGGGGAACCGGTTTCTGACCCTCTTGTCCAACATGTTCACCAACCTGAATCTGACCGACATGGAAACGTGCTACAAAGTTTTCCGAAGGGAGATGATCCAGGGAATCAAGATTGAGGAAGACCGTTTCGGTTTTGAGCCGGAGATTGTGGCGAAAATACGCCGGGTCCGGCGGGTGCGGATTTACGAGGTGCCGATTTCGTATTACGGCCGGACCTACGCGGAGGGAAAAAAGATTTCGTGGAAGGATGGTTTCCGCGCCATGTGGTGCATTGTCAAATACAATCTCTGAAATGACGGCGGAAACGACAAACCTCTTGCGGGCGGCGCGTGTGAACGTTCTGGGAGTGGGCGTAAGCGCGATTAATCTGGATTTGGCGCTGGCGGCCATCAGCCGCGCGCTGGCCCAAAAAGAAAAGGGCTACGTTTGCGTGACGGGAGTGCATGGCGTTTCCGAAGCGCAGGCCGATCCCGCTTTCCGGCGGATTTTGAACCGGTCCTTTCTTTGCACGCCCGATGGAATGCCGCTGGTCTGGGTGGGGCGGTGGAACGGACAGAAACAGATGAGCCGGGTATATGGTCCGGACCTCATGTTGAGGGTGATGGAGGCGTCGGAAAAAGCGGGTTGGCGGCACTTCTTTTACGGGGGGGCGAACGGGGTGGCGGGGGTGTTGCGGGACCGGTTAATGGAGAGATTTCCGAAATTGCAGGTGACGGGGATTTATGAGCCGCCGTTCCGACCCTTGAACGGGGAGGAGCAGGCGGCGTTGGCGGAAGCGGTCCGGGTCGCGCGCCCGGACGTGATGTGGGTGGGGTTGAGCACGCCAAAACAGGAGCGGTTCATGGCGGATTATCTGCCGGAACTGGACGTGACACTGATGTTTGGGGTGGGGGCGGCGTTTGATTTTCATGCCGGGAAAGTCCGGCAGGCGCCGCGTTGGATGCAACGGTCCGGGCTGGAATGGTTTTTCCGGCTGTGCTGCGAGCCGAGGCGGCTCTGGAAGCGGTATTTGAAGAACAATCCCCTGTTTGCGGCGCGGCTTTTCTGCCAGTTGACCGGTTTGAAAAAATTTCCCATGCAGGACTGAAATGTTGCTGATTAATAATTGGATTTTGTCAGCGCCGCCGGGGCATGATGACCCCAGCCAAAAATGATTCGAGTTGTCAAACTGTGGATTTTTGGGTCGGCCGCGTGTGTGTGCTCAGGGTGGGTTCTCTCGGCGGTGCATGAGGCCGATCGGGCCGGCTATCTGGTCATGGGGATGGTGTGGCTTTTTGTGCTGGCGGTGGTTTATGTCCGGCGGCAACAAAAAGGACCAGGGGGGAGGGAGCCTTGGCCGCGGTGGAAACCGTGCCGGTTTCGGCGGGCGCTGCCGCTTTTATTTTTAGTGACGGCGGTGGTGGCGGCGGCCGGGGGAGCGCTTCATGCGCCGAACAACTACGACGCCCTCTCTTACCGGTTCCCGCGCATGTTGCATTGGTGGTCGGGGCTGGGCTGGCACTGGATTGTGACGCCCAACGAACGTATGAACCTGAGCGGAACGGGGTTTGAGTGGATGATGATGCCGTTCTTTGTCATCACCCACAGTGACCGCTTATTTTTCCTGATTAACATTGCGGCCTATTCACTGTTGCCGAGCTTTATTTTTGTGATCCTGATCGCGGTGGGCGTGGCGCGGCGGGTGGCATGGTTCTGGATGTGGCTTTTGCCGGGGGCGTTGTGCTACGCGATGCAGGCGGGCAGTATTTCGAATGACACCATTGCCGCGACCTATTTTATGGCCGCGATTTATTATGCGTATCATGCGCGGCGTACCGGGGCGGTGCGATATCTTTGGCTGTCCTTTTTGGCGGCGGGGCTGCTGACAGGGATCAAGGCGTCGAATTTGCCGTTGCTGTTGCCGATAGCGTGGGCGATGTGGCCGGCGTTACGGCTGGTGAAAAGGAGATTCGCGCTCGGTCTGGGCGTGATCGGGGTCAGTGTGGTGGTGTCCTTTTTGCCCTGCGCGGCGATGAATTTGTACCATACCGGGGATTGGACGGGGGATCCGTTAAATTCCGAACAGATCAAGGTGCGGAAACCGTTGGCGGGAGTTGTGGGCAATGTTTTGCAATTGGGTTTAAAAAGTCTGGAACCGCCGTTTCTTCCCCTGGCCCATTCGGTTGAAATATGGGTGTGGAATGGGTTTCCCGCCGGATTGCAAAAGATTTTGAAGGATGATTTTCCGCGTTTTGACGTCGGGTTGAAGGAGTTGCCGCAGGAGGAATCGGCGGGGTTGGGGGGCGGCATCACGGTCATCGTGCTGATTTCGATTGTTTTCGCATGTCATCGGCGGCGTCGAAACCCGGGGCATCTGGGGAATCTGGCGAGGCGGGAAGGGGTGATATTGGGGGCGCTGACGTGGGTGTCGCTTTTGGTCTATATGTCGAAGATGGGCAGTGAGGCCACATCCCGGTTGATTGCGCCTTATTATCCGCTGCTGTTGTTGCCGTTGCTGTTGACATCGGCGCAGGACTGGCTGGTGAGGAAACGATGGTATCAGGGGTTGGGGGTGCTGGCGTTCTTGATGGCGATGGTGGCTGTTATTCTGACTCCGGCGCGGCCGTTATGGCCGGCGGATCCTGTATGCGAGTGGGCGGTGAAGCACTTTCCGGAGAACGCGGTCCTGGTTCGCGCCCGGGACATTTTTGTCACGTATAAGCATCGCAATGACGTGATGGCGGGATTGCGGCGCAGTATTCCGGATTCGGTCAAGGTGATCGGGTTGATTGAAGGCGACAACGACATCGAGGCGTCATTGTGGCGTCCATACGGGACGAGACGGGTGGCGCATATTCAGGCTGGGGACACGGGTCAAATGAGAGAATTGGGCTGGGTGGTGGTCAAAAATGAAATTATTGCGCCGGGCCATCCGAAGGGATTTGAGCGGTGGTTGGAACGAAGCGGGGGAAAGATCGTCACCCAACAATTTGTGACGGAAATGGTTGCGGCGGGGCCGGAAGTTTGGAGTGTCATTCGCTTTGGGGACGGATTAAAATGAGGAATTGCCTTGAAAGTTCGCAATTATGATTTAGTTTACAGTCCAATTTTATAAACACTATATGAATACAAAGAAAGTCATCGTTTGCGGCGGCGGCGGATTCATCGGTGGGCACATGGTTGCCGACCTGCGTCGCCAAGGGGTTAAGAACATTCGCGCGGTTGACATCAAGCCGACGTCCGAGTGGTATCAGGTTTTTCCGGATGTGGATAACGTGCGGCTTGATTTGTCGCGGCGGGAAGCCTGCCAGAAGGCATTGAAGGGGGCGTCGATCGTTTATGATTTTGCGGCGGACATGGGCGGCATGGGTTTCATTGAGAACAACAAGGCGCTGTGCATGTTGTCTGTTTTGATCAACACCCATCTGTTGATGGCGGCCAAAGAGTCGGGAGTGGAACGGTATTTTTACGCGTCGTCGGCCTGCGTTTATAACGCCGACAAGCAGCGCGATGAGAACGTCACGGCGTTGAAGGAAGCGGACGCCTATCCGGGGATGCCGGAAGACGGTTATGGGTGGGAGAAGCTGTTCAGCGAGCGGATGTGCCGGCATTTCCGGGAAGATTTCGGGGTGTTGACGCGTGTGGCGCGGTTTCACAATGTCTATGGGCCGGATGGCACATGGGACGGGGGACGCGAGAAGGCGCCGGCCGCGATCTGCCGGAAGGTGATTCTGGCGAAAATGGCGAACAAGCTGGAGATTGAAATCTGGGGAGACGGCAAACAGACGCGCAGTTTCATGTATATCACTGATTGTCTCAAGGGGGTTCAAGCCATCCTGGCCAGCGATATTCTGGAACCGATCAATCTTGGAAGCAGCGAATTGGTCACCATCAATCAATTGGTGGATATAGTTGAGGACATTGCGGGGGTGAAGCTGAAGCGCAGCTATAACTTAAAAGCGCCCAAAGGGGTCAACGGCCGCAATTCTGACAACACCCTGATCAAGAAGTATCTTGGCTGGGAACCGGACGTCCGGTTGCGGGACGGCATGGAAAAGACCTATCGCTGGATTTACGATCAGATCAAGACCGGCGGGAAGCGTTGATCGCAGGCGGAGCGGATTTCGTTGCGCCTATGGCTGACTGCCGTAATCCAAATGAACGAAGCCATTGAAGAAGCCGGGGCCGTTTCCTTTGGGAATTTCGGCCAGGAATGTCTGTATTACTGGGCGAGACTGCCGAACCGGATGGTTTTTGCGGGTTTGGCGGTCGCCTGGTGTTTGCTTTTTCAATTCTTCGGTTGGACATCCAATGTTGCGGGGCAGACTGATTCGTTGTTTTCCTGGATGTGGGATAAGTGGTCCGACCCGGCCAATGATTCAAGTCACGGCAAGCTGATTCCAATTGTGGTGCTAGTGCTTTTGTGGATGCGGCGCAAGCGGTTGGCGCAGTCGTTCCGGGGAATTTGGTGGCCGGCCTTGGGAGGTTTGGCCTTGGCCCTGGCCTTGCATGTTGTTGGCTTTGTGGTGCAGCAGCCGCGGTTTTCGATGGTGGCGTTGTTTTTCGGGGCGTGGGTATTGGCGGGGTTGGTATGGGGTCGGGAGACGATGAAAGTAAGTTTTTTCCCGTTTTTCATTTTTGCTTTTTGTGTGCCGATGGGCGGGACATTTGCCCAGGGGTTGACCTTGCATTTGCGGGTTTTTGCGGCTCAGGGGGCGTATTTCATCACGCACGGTTTGCTGGATGTTCGGGTGGAACGGGTGGGGACGAGACTGTTTGATCCGAGCGGCGTATATGGAAATTTTGACGTGGCGGCGGAATGTAGTGGGATACGGAGTTTCGTTGCGCTGCTTGCCATCACCACGATTTTTTCCGTATTGACGATGAGAACCGTGTGGAGGAGAGCGGTGATGCTGACCGCGACCATTCCGCTGGCGTTGATCTGCAACATCATACGGGTGACGACCATCATTCTTGCCGCCAACGCCTGTAAAACCCAGGCAGCAGGCCAGACGGTGGATCGCTATTTTGGCTATGTGACCTATTGCATGGCGATCGCGGGGGTTTTGCTCCTGGCGCGATTATTGAAAGAGAAACCAATGGTTAAATCGCCATGAGAACGATGAAATGGGTCGTAGTTGTCCTGGCGTTGGGAATGATGGCGGCCACGGCGGGATGGTTGAATTTCCTCAAAGGCCGGCATCTTTTGGGGCCGGCCGGGGTGCGGGTGGAGCAAGTCCCCATTTATGACGGCAAAACCAACCTGATCTCCCGGCAAAGCGTGGTGCTTCCGGCCAATGTGCCCGGCGTGTTCTCAGTTCAAGGATTAGTGGATCCGTCGGAAGTGGCCGCATTGCCGCAAGATACGACCTATGGGTTGCGGTATTACAGTGTTCCGGGGACCGATTCCGGGGTGCAACTAAGCGTGATTCTGATGGGGACGGATCATACCAGCATCCACCAGCCGCAATACTGCCTTTACGCGCAGAACTGGAATATCACCAGGGAGGAACGGGTCAAACTGCGAATGAACCGTCCGTATCCTTATGATGTTCCGGCCATCAGACTGACGGGGAGCCAAATCATTCCCAAAACCGGGCGGGCCATAAGCTGTCTTTACGTGTATTGGTTTGTTTCCGGGGAAAAAATAACAGCCGAAGAGGGGTCGCGGTTGTGGTCGATGTGGAAAACGATGTTGCAGAAGGGGAAGATGGAGCGTTGGGCCTACATTAGTTATTTTGTAACTTGCGTTCCGGGTGAGGAACAGGTCACATACGAGCGTTTGGAAAAATTTATTCAGACAACGGCTCCCGAATTTCAGCTCGTGACAGGGCCGCGTTCCGGTTCGGAGCAATCCGGGGCGGACCGGGGAAAATTTTTTGACGGCGCCCGTTCGGGCATGGATAAGCCGTGAACCAGACTCATGCTGCATCGTGATCGACAAATCCGGTTACAGGTCTATCAATTCATTGATGGACTGCTGTTTGCGCTCGGCTTATGGCTGGGGTGGCTGATGCGTCATGATTGGAATGGATGGCCCATAGGGGGGCATTATCATGTTTTTTCCATCGGCGGTTTCGAGCTTTATTTCTGGCTTTTTTTGGTGGTGATACCGGTGACGCCACTGATATTGGAATGGCAGGGTTATTATGGCCAGTCCGTCTTCGCGCCGCGCCGCCAGGTATTCTGGCAACTGCTCAAAGCCTGCGTCATCTCAGTCATGTTTTTGATTTTGATTGATTTCATGTTTCATTTTAACGGGGCGCGGAGTGTTTATGTTCTTTTTGGGCTATGCAGTTTTGGGCTGATGGCTTTGAAAGGCGATTTGCTGAGGTGGCTTTACCAGAGCAAGCCGGGGCAGGCGCGGTTCAAACAGCGGATTATCCTGACCGGGACGCTGGAGGAAACCCGGCATTTGCGGGAATCAATCGGTTCGAGCCTGGAGGAGGTGGAGATTGTGGGGGACGTTGATTTGAACAAACGTTCCGTGGCCGAGTTGGTGGCCTTTATTCACGAGCAATCCGTCAACACAGTCGTCCTCAACGCGCGCAACACGCTGTTGGGCCAGGTTGAGGCGGCCATCGGCGCCTGCGAATTGGAAGGGGTGGAAGTCTGGCTTCTGGCGGATTTCTTCAAGACGCAAATTTCGCGCACGAGCCTGGATGATTTTTACGGGCATCCGGTGTTTGTTTTTCATTCCGGCCCGGAAAAACCGTGGGAGCGGCTGGCCAAGCAGATCATCGACCTGTTCGGCGGGATCGTGCTTCTGGCGGTGTTTTCGCCGGTCATGGTGGCGGCGGCCATCGGGGTGAAGCTGACGTCGAAGGGGCCGGTATTATTCGCGCAGAAACGGAGCGGGCTGAACGGGAGGCCATTTGTCATGTATAAATTCCGCACGATGGTGACCAATGCCGAGCAATTGAAGCATGAGTTGGCGGCGCTGAACGAAATGTCCGGCCCGGTGTTCAAGGTGACCAACGATCCGCGGGTGACGTGGTTTGGGCGTTTCCTGCGCAAGTTCAGCATTGACGAGTTTCCCCAGCTTTTCAACGTGTTGCGCTCCGAGATGAGCCTGGTCGGCCCGCGGCCTTTGCCGGTGGACGAGGTGGCGCGTTTCGACGATGTGGCCCATCGCCGGCGGCTGAGTGTCAAGCCGGGGCTGACCTGTCTTTGGCAGGTATCGGGGCGGAATGACTTGAAGGATTTTGCCGAATGGGTGCGACTGGACTTGCAATACATCGACAATTGGACATTATGGCTGGACATCAAAATCCTATGGCGCACCATTTGGGTGGTTCTCCTGGGCAGAGGAGCGCGTTAATTCGTCTTGACCATGTCTAAAAAAGAACAAATTCGGAAACCGCAGCCGACTTCGGTTGTGACGGGCGGGGCTGGTTTTTTAGGTTCGCATCTGGTGGATTATCTGCTGGGGCGCGGCCACAAGGTGGTTGCGATAGACAACTTCGTCACGGGTTCGATAGACAACATCGCGCATCTGGCCGGGAACCGGGATTTCAAATTCATCGAGCAAGACGTGACCGAGTTTGTTTTCCTTGATTTGCCGGTGGACTACGTCTGGCACTTCGCGTCGCCGGCCAGTCCGGTGGATTATTTGGAACTGCCGATCCAAACATTAAAGGTCGGCTCCCTTGGCACACACAAGGCGCTGGGTCTGGCGAAGAACAAATCGGCCCGGTTTTTATTGGCATCCACATCCGAGATTTACGGGGATCCCCTGGTGCATCCGCAGCCCGAAACCTATTGGGGGAACGTCAACACCATTGGTCCGCGCGGATGTTATGACGAATCAAAGCGTTTTGCCGAGTCGATGGTGATGGCCTATCACCGCGAACACAAGATCGACACCAAGATCGTGCGCATTTTCAACACCTACGGTCCGCGCATGAGGATGAATGACGGGCGGGTTGTGCCGGCGTTCATCAGTCAGGCTCTGAAAGGCAAACCCATCACGGTTTTCGGGCGGGGAACGCAAACGCGCAGTTTTTGTTATTACTCAGACTTGATTGAGGGCATATACCGGTTGATGATGAGCGCGACCAACGAGCCGGTAAACATTGGCAATCCAGTGGAAATGACCATGGTGGACTTTGCCCGTGAAATCATCAAGGCCACGGCGTCGCGGAGCAAGATTACTTTCAAGCCGTTGCCGCAGGATGATCCGCGGCAACGGCAGCCCGACATTACCCGGGCCCGGGCCTTGTTGCGCTGGGAACCGCAGGTGAATCTGGCGGAAGGGCTTGTCAACACGATTGAATATTTTCGCGGCAAACTATAGTGGTTTTATGGGGATGGATGCGGCATAATCACGCATAATGCGTGAGAAGTTCCGGGAAAAGGGGAAAGTGCGAGCGGGGTCGGGAAAATAAAAAATGGGAGGGTAGCAGGACGGTTGGAAAAGTGAGGATGGAGGATGGCACGTAACCAGCTTGGAAAAGTTCTGTATCAATACGATTGACCCTTGATGGGTTTTGCTATAGAAAGCACAAACTTTTTGCGAAAGCCGGAGGATTGGGTTTCTCAGGTTATTAGTTGGCAGAGGATTTGAATGTTAAATTCGAAATCATTTTTAACAGCGGATTTTGGAGCGGGGAGCTTGAAGCTGGCGGAGTTTGAACAAAACGAAGCCGGCGGATTGCACCTGAAGCAATACGGGATCAAGGCTCTTGGCCTTGAAGGCGCTCAAGAATCGACCCGCGAAGCGGCCATTTTGAAAGCTTTGCAGGAGTTGCTGTCGGAGAAAAATTTTAGCTCCAGACAAGTCAATGTCTGCGCGCCCGGTTTTCATGTTTTTTCCAAGTTCGTCCGGCTTCCCCCTGTCGATACGTCCAAGGTGACGCAAATCATCAAGTACGAAGCGCAGCAGAACGTGCCGTTTCCGTTGGAAGAGGTGGTTTGGGATTATCAAATACTTGGCACTTCCGTCTCCGGTGAATTGGAAGTGTTGCTGGTGGCGGTCAAATCAGAAATTGTCGAAGGGCTATTCCGTTCCGCCGAGGGCGCGGGGCTGCATTTAAAATTGGTCGATGTTTCCCCGGCGGCGTTGTACAACGCGTTTCGTTACAACTACGGCGACATTGACGCTTGCACCATGCTGCTCGACATCGGGGCGCGCACGAGCAATCTGCTTTTCTTCGAGAAGGGAAAGGCCTACGCCCGCAGCATCAATATCGGAGCCAATTCGATCACGCAGGATTTTGCCAACGAATCGAAGTTGCGCTTTCCGGAGGCGGAAGCGATAAAGATTGAGAAGGGGTCGGTCAGCTTGGGCGGCGCCTACGCGGAACCCGAAGACCCGCAAGCGGCGGCCATCTCAAAAATCGCGCGGCAGGTCATGACGCGTCTGCACATTCAAGTCAATCAGACGATTCAATTTTACCGAACCCAGCAAGGCGGGTCCGCTCCGCAACGGCTTTTCCTTTCCGGCGGCGCCTCCATCATGCCCTACACGGCGCAATTTTTTAAAGAAAAGCTCAACCTGCCGGTCGAGTACTTCAATCCCTTTCGCAACATTGAACTGGATCCCGGTCTGGATTTGGATGAACTCTCGAAGTACGCCCATTCCTTTGGCGAAGTCGTCGGCTTGGGGTTGCGGGATTTGGCCCATTGCCCGGTCGAGTTGAATTTGATGCCCAAAAGCTCGATTCAGCGGCAGGAATTCGCTCATAAAAAGCCGTATCTGATCGCAGCGGTTTTCAGTTTGGCCCTGGTGGTGTTTGCCATTTACATGGCGGAGTCCCGCATCGGTGAGGCAAAAAGCCGGCAGTTGCTGGAGATAAAGGGGCCCTTGGAGAAGTTGACCCAACTGAATCAATCGTTGGGCACGGCGGTTTCTGCGCGCGATCTGATGAAAAAGGATGCCGACCAAATGCAGGCTTTGGCGGACCAGCGTTTTTACTGGATCAACCTTTTGACCGAGATGCGCTCGATCATGATAAAATCCGAGGCGGCGGCCAAGGTGGGGCTTAAAACGTCGGACAATAACGGCACGAATACCGATGTAGGAATCTGGGTTACCTCGTTTACACCCATTCTGCCGGATGGAAGCGCCGAAGGCGGAGGGGCTGTGATGCAAAGCGCCGCTCCCAGCATGCGGGAGGGAAGAGGGGGGAGAGAGGGAGGAAGAGAAGGGCGGTCGTTTAGGAGAAGCGGAATGCCGGGTCCGGCGGCGCCGTCGTCGCCCATCCAGATGGCGCCGGTGGCGCAGGGGGGTGTCATCAGTCTGATTTCGCTTCAATGCAGGGGGGTCAATCGCCAGGCGCTGTCTCCATCCGCCAATTCCGACCTGGCATACGCCGTTTTGCAGAATGTGACGAACAGCCCGTATTTTACCGAGAAGAGCATGTTCGGCCAGGACGGAATTCTAATTGACACAGATTCCAATACGTTTCATTTCTCGCTGACGGTGGAATTAAGGAATCCTTTCAAACTCTGAATATGGCGTGGATCAAGCGTAATTTAATTTTTGTCATCGCGGTGGTTGTCGGGTTGGCTCTGACGGGTTACTGTGGCTACCGGCTTTACAAGGTGGTGAGCGACAATGCGGTCATGAACGACGACTATGCGGCCACCTCCAGCAACTTGAAAGACTTTCAGCAAAAGACGCCGACGCCCAACAAGGAAAACATCCAGGCGGCGAAAGATGACCAGAAGCGGATACAGCAATTTCTGGCGGATTTTCACAAAAGCTTTTCCGCCTTCCCGGCCGCGCCGGTGAAAGATGAAAAGGGATTCAAGACCTATCTGGAAGACACCTTGGTCCGTTTTCGCGCCGGCGCCTCCAACGCCGGGGTTCAGGTACCCCCTGATTACGCCTTTTCCTTCTCCGGCTTGGTGGGCAAGCTGACTTATCCTCCTGGCAATATCGCGCCATGGATGCAGGAAATGCAGGAGATCGACTCCATCCTTGCCATTCTTTACACGGCCAAAGTCAATGCTCTTGATGGCTTGCAACGTGTCCCGGTCGCGCTGGATGACAGCAGCACAGAAGATTGTCTTCCGTCCGCTCCTGTGACGAATCAGTGGGGGGGGCTGACTCCATATAAAATCACCTTCCACGGATTCAGCACCGAAGTCGCGGCTGTGATGGAGGGTTTTGCCCGTTCGAGCAACTGTTTCATTGTCAAGACGATGAGTGTGGTTAACGAAAGAGGGGGGACGGCTGCGACGGCTGAGACGGCCGGGCAGAGCCAGGCGCCGAGTCAGGTTCAGCCCGCGACGACACAACGTTTTGCGGCACCGCCGCCAATGGCAGCCCCGCAACCGTCGAGAGGAAGGGGGGGGCGGGAAGGCGGAGGCGAACCATTCGGGATGCGCCGTCCGTCTCCTGCGCGGGTGGCGCCAGTAGTGACACAGGTTCAAGCCGCGCCGGCCGCGACCACGGTTGCGCTGCCGGTGACAATCCTGGCGGAAACCCCTTTGCAGGTGACCCTTTCCATTGAAATTGTCAAACTCAACACATCGGAACACTAATGCAGTTTCTCAAGAAACATTACGAAAAGATAATCCTGTGCCTGGTGTTGCTGGGATTGGGGGCGGCGGTTGTCTGGATGGGGTCTGCGATGCATCAAATCCAAGGTGAGGAGACATCGCTGCTCGCACCGCGAGCCAAGCCGCTGGCGCCTTTGGATCTTACACCTGACATGCAGGCGCTGGCCCGGGTCACCAATCCCCCGCCGTTCACGCTTTCAGGAGAACACAATTTGTTCAATCCGGTGACGTGGCGGAAGAAGCCAAATGGCGAGTTGCTTAAGATTATGAAAACGGGGCCGGATGCCTTGAGCGTCAGCAACATTGTGCCGCTTTACACGATTATTGGCTATGATCATGCGAGCGGCGGCGGGGTTTATGTGCTTACGGTGCAGCAACATTCCGGACGGAAATCGCACGATTACTCCAAGGTGGACGAGAAGAAGAAATCCAGTCCTTACATCATACGCGGCGTCAAAGGCCCGGCCGACGACCCGGTTGAATTGGATTTGGAGATTCCGGCGACGCAGGAGACGGTCAGCATCACAAAGACCAACTCGTACAAGTATGTGGACGGGTACACAGTTGAGATGCGGTACGACCCCGAAGCGCGCGCCTTGTCCAAAATGAAATTAAACGACTCGTTTACTTTGGACAGCGAGCCGTATAAAATTGTTGAAATTACGAACAATCTCATTAGAGTTCAGTCTATCGACAGCACAAAAGTGACGACGATTCGGTGGAACGCCACCCCATGATGGAATTTATTTTAATAAGCAACACCATACCATGACATCCGCAGCTAAAACTACTCTTAGGCTGGTTCTTTTGCTTGCCGTACCGATGCAAGCATTGCAAGCCCAGCCCTCCACCGTTCAAGATCCGGTCCAGATAGCCGAGGACGAGGCCGTACGCCGGGAGGATGCCACCATCCGTTTGCACATCATCCTTGATCAGGCGATGGCGGCGCAAAAACAGAATCAATTGGTGGAAGCGGCCCGGTTTTACCAAGAGGCGGTGACCTTGGGGCCATCCGTTCAGGTCGGCAACCCCGCGATTGAGGCCGAGAAGGCCAGAGCGCTGGCGGGCTTGGACGCGGTGCGCGTGCAGTTGACCCGTCAAGCCATGGCGCACGGTGACATGGCCGGGGCCACGCTCCAGGTGGATGTCGCTCTCAAGAGCGATCCGCGGAATGAAACCTTGCGCCAGCTCAAGGCGGAAGTTGAGAAACGCACCGAGGAAATGCGCGGCACCGTTCCCAGCCCCGAATTGGTCAAGACCATTCCTGATTTCAAGAAGCAGCAAGTTGAACTTGCGACCAAGATTCAAAATGCCAAGTTGCTGTATGAGATGGGGAAATATGACGAGGCCGAGGTCATACTGCGCGAGGTGTTGAAAGCGGACCCGGGCAATAAGACCGCACCTTACTATCTTGATCTCGTCAAGGAAGCCCGTTTCGGCGCCACGGCCCGGGCGCGTGAAGCAGTGGCCAAGTCTGCCATCATGACGGTGGAAAAAGCCTGGATTCCTCCTTCCAAGCAGGACAACCTGCCCGTTCCTAATCCGATGGCCCATACCAATCTGGTTTATACCACCCCCGGACGCCAGGAAATCCTTTCCAAGTTGGAACGTATCCGCATCAACGAGGTGAGCTACGACCTGCCGTTGACGGAAGTGCTGAATCGTTTGCGGTTGGAATCGCAAAAACGCGATCCGAACGGAGTGGGCATTAACTTTATGATCAACCCGCATGCGGATGCCGCGGCGGGCGCGATTGCTCCGACGGATACAACAGGCGGGGCTGCGGCAGCGGGCGCGGTGGCAGTGGCGACGCCGGCACCGGCGGTGGATATGAGCGCCATCACCATCAAAATCGCTCCGCCGTTGAATAATCTGCGTTTGATTGATGTGATGGACGCCATCTGCAAGGTGGCCGATCAACCGATCCAGTTCACCGTTGAAGACTATGCGGTTGTTTTTTCACCCAAGCCCGTTGAGGCCGTGTCACTTTATAGCAAGGTGTTCAGGGTCGATCCGAACACGTTTGTCCAAGGATTGCAAAACGTCACATCGATTGAGTTGAATCCTGGGACGCAAAGCAGCGGAACCGGCGGTGGTGGCGGCGGCGGTGGTGGCGGTGGCGGCGGTTCTTCCGGCGGCACTTCCAGCACCGGTCTCAGAATTCCCAGTGTTCAGGTTTCGGGTATTACCCAGGGGGGTAGTCAGGGTGGCGGCATGCAAGCCGGCGGCGGAGGCAGTACTTCAGTCGGCCTTAACTTTGTGACCAGGACCAACAACACCGAGGCAGTGGACGAGATGGTCAAGGCGTATTTCACGGCGGCGGGGGTGAATCTGACCGATCCGGGCAAAATGGTGTTTTTCAACGACCGGTTGGGCGAGCTTATGGTTCGCGGCTCGTTGCAGGACTTGGAAATCATTGAACAGGCGATTGAGCTGTTGAATCAGGCGCCTCCGCAACTGACCATCGAGGCGAAGTTTGTGGAGTTGAGTCAGGAAGATACCCGCGCGCTCGGCTTTAACTGGACTTTGGGAAACACGTTGATCAATAACGGCGCCATCGGCGCTCAGGGCGGAACCGCTCCTTCCTATCAACAGAGCGGCGGCACGACGGCCAATCCGAGTGGAATTTTCCCGGGAGGCGGCACAGCCAATGGCAATGGCACTTATACGCCCGGATCGGGCGCGGTAGCTCCCTCGGCGTCAGACGGGTTGTTGACGTCCGGACTTCGCAACACTTACTCGTCAGGGAACACCAGCGGATCCATTCCGACGGTGGGCACGATTACCGGTATTTTGACGGATCCTCAATTCCGCGTGGCGATTCAGGCCATCCAACAACGCACGGGGTCGGATTTGCTCTCATCTCCCAAGGTGACGACCTTGAGCGGACGCCAGACTCATATCGCGGCTCAAGACCTGCAATATATTGTCACCGGGGTTCAAATACAGGAAAACTCCTCCACGTCCACCGGTTTGGTGGGCGGCACCGGCGTTGTGGCCCCGACACTTACTTACAACACGACTCCTTACGGGTTTGGTCCCGTTTTGGATGTGATGCCGACCGTTTCGGCGGATGGATATTCCATCCAAATGGTGCTTATTCCCACTATTTTGGAATTTGTTCAATACGACAATCCGGGCGGATTTGTGCCGCAGGCTGAAGCCGCCGCCGGCAGCACGATCGGCACTCCGATCCAGGCGGTGCTGCCGCTGCCTCACTTCCGGGTGCGTGAAGTGGTGACCACTTGCAACGTCTGGGACGGTCAAACGGTCGTTCTGGGCGGAATGATTTCCGAGACGATCACAAAAATAAAAGATCAGATTCCAGTTTTGGGCGATCTGCCCCTCTTTGGCCGTCTCTTCCGGAGCGAATCCACCGACAGCCAGAAGGAAAATCTTTTGATTTTTGTCACCCCCACAATTATTGACCCTGCGGGCAATCGGGTGCATAATGACGATGATATGCCATTTGCCATGAAGGGGATACCCTCCCAACCGGCGGCGGCAAATCAATAAGGTGGTGCATGGATCATATTTTAGTCCCGGTATTGTGCCGGGATGAGAACGTGCGATAATCGACGACTATTCATGGAACATGACTCCACATATCAGGACGAGGCGGCGGCGGCGCGGCTTCTGATTGTTGATGGCCATGCCTATGCCTATCGCGCCTTTTTCGCCATCCGTTCGCTTTCGTCCCCCGATGGCCGTGCCACCAATGCCATTTATGGGTTCATCCGCATGTTCTCCAAAATGCGGGAGCGGTTGCAGCCTTCACATGAGGTGGTCATTTGGGACGGCGGTCTGGCTGAGGAACGCATGACCCTTTTGCCGGAATACAAGGCCCAGCGCCCCTCCATGCCGGCGGATTTGAAGCAACAGCTTGACCCCATCGTTTCCTACCTGGGCGCCGCCCGTGTTTTTTCCTATTTAAAGGATTCATGCGAAGCAGACGACTGCATTGCGGCCGTGGCGCATCAGGCGGCGGAAAAGGGGATGGATGTGGTTATTGCCAGTTCGGACAAGGACTTCATGCAACTGGTATCCCCGAAAGTCCGGTTGCTCAATCCGCATGACAAGTCGCAAACGTTGGTCGGGGTCGATGAGGTTAAACGCAAAACAGGCGTGGCCCCCACGCAAATAGTGGATTGGTTGAGCCTGATTGGCGATTCTGTGGACAACATACCGGGCGTGCCGGGTGTTGGCCCGAAGACTGCTACAGATTTGTTGCGCCAATTTGGATCTGTCGAGGGAATGTATCGGCGGCTCTCCGAAGTTGGGTCGGAGCGGTTGCGCGGCAGTTTGCAGGCATCGGCGGAGTTGTTGGAGCGCAATCAGCGTCTGGTGCGGTTGAAACATGAGATGCAGTGTGACGTGAGTTTGGAGGACTTGGCCGTCAAGCCATGCGATCATGATGCGTTGGCGCGGCTGTATGCCGGTTGGGGGTTCAAAACCATGTTGCATGAGTTGGAACAGAGCCGCCCCAGGGAGTTGGATTTGTTTAATGAAATAGGAGTGGAGGAGAACCAGTCGGACGCCCTTGTGAAACGCCCATGAATACCGAACTAAATCGAAGCAGGCATGGACAAGCGCAACGCGTTTTGATACAGAAAATAAAATTTATGTCCGTAATATCTCGTCTTCCAAAAAGTCTTTTTACCGGCGCGGCGCTTCTGGCCATTTCCGGCGCGGTGTTCGGACAGTCCGTCACCCCTCAGGGCGGGGAGTTTTCCATTTTGGGCGCCCTTAAGGGCGATCAAGTCCTTCCTTCCCTTTCCTTGTCTCCCAACGGTGGTTGCATCATTTGGCAGGACAATTTCGTTGATCACAAGGGCGGCGGCGTGGGCGGCAGTTTGTTGAATTCCAGTTTTGACGCCAGCCCGACCTTCCGCGTCAACAAAGTGGTGACCGGCATTCAACTCAAACCCAAAGTGCAACTCCTGACCAATGGCAATACGATCTTTGTCTGGCAGGGTAGCGTCACTGCGGGGGGCAGGCCGCAAATCTATGCCCGGTTTGCCAATGGCGGGGCGAAGAATGCCGGCGCTTACGGCAGCAACTTTTACACCGGCGACATTCTGGTCAATACTTATACGGCCGACCAGCAGGTTGATCCGGCTGTGGCGGCGTTGCCGGACGGGAGCGCGGTGATTACCTGGTCCAGTTATGAGCAGGACGGCAGCATGTGGGGCGTTTACGCCCGGCGGCTTAGCCCCAAGGGAACGGCGATGGCGGAAAAGAAAGGCGCATCAACCAAGCAATTTCTGGTCAATCAGTACACCACATTCAATCAGCGCAAGCTCAATCAGCGCAATCCGGATGTGGCCGCCTTGGGGACTAATGGCAATTATGTCATCACTTGGATTTCGGAACAGGAGACTTCCCCCAAGGGTGTTGATGTTTATGCGCGTGTTTTTGCCGATTCCGGCATACCTCTCACCGATGAAATTCAGGTTAGTTCCGGCTCAAATATCTGCGCCACCCCGTCGGTCGCGGCGACCAACAGCGACGGTGGATTCACGGTGGTCTGGGCGGAGAAGGATGCCTTGGTGTTGAGCAACAGTTGGGACGTTTGGGGAAGGCCTTTTTCAGCAGCAGGGACGCCTGAGGCAACTGCTTTTAAGATCAATACCTACCTTTATGGCGATCAATATTTGCCCAAGATAGCGGCGGGGCCATGGGGCAGCTTGGTTGTATGGACCAGTCTGGGGCAGGATGGTTCGCACGAGGGGGTTTATGGACGGTATTTGGCCGGGGGCAGCCAGCTTTCCGGGCCGGAATTCCGGGTGAACACCACCACGGCGGGCCAGCAGATGCACCAAGCGGTGGCGTGGAATGGAAATCAATTTCTGGTGGTCTGGACAGGATTCTCTGGTGCCAGCGGTTTTGATCTTTACGGGCAGGCTTATACACCATGATTGCGGTCAACTTTATCCCGAATTTATGTTCCGAATGTTAACGAAAATAATTTGCGCGGTGTTGGGGCTTGCGGCCGTTGAGCAGGCCTCGGCTTTTTCCGTTTTTGGCCCGGCTGAGTCGTGGCAAACCCCCGCCTTCGATTATGTGACCCGGTATTTTTATGGCAACTCCTCGGAGATGGGCGGGCCTAAAAACTACAATGAGGGTTCGCGTATAAATGTCCCCATCATCACTTACGGATATGATTCGACCTTTCTGGATTATTTCGGCGTGCAAGGCGTGAAGGCGGTCGATTCAGCCATGCAGGAGATGAACAGACTGCCGTCCGCCTCGTCGGCGAAGCTGGCCAATTTTCTGACCCAGGACAACCAGGTTATCAACTATACAGCGGAGGCTCTGAGTCTGACCGACCTTAAGTCCACCGTGATGGGGCTGATGTTGGAGCACATGGGATTGATCGGCGAAACGCATGTTTGGGATTTGCACGCGCGCGCCGCGATGCCGGGCGGTGGGTTTCAATATATCGTCCTCAATCGGAATTATGACCCTGTGACTTATAATCCGACCGCTTACGTCAACGGGGTTCAATACACCTACTCCATTTTGGATGGCGAGGTCCCTTACGGAGGGCAGCCTCCCATCGGGGTGGATGTGGCGGATGCGTTAGAGTCCCCGGTGGACCTGGCTTCGGGCAACCACTTTGTCTACACTGCGGTGGCCACGGGCCAATCGTTGCAACAGGGCGGGTTTTATCTTGGAATCACCCGGGACGACATAGGGGGGCTGGCCTATCTCTACAAACAAAATCGTTACGAATACGAAGGCGTGGACAGCAATTCCGTCGTGCAGGGGATGGTCAGCCCGTGGGCGCCCGTCAACACTGCGGCGACCAATTCCGGGACGAACGGTTTTCAGGGTTTGCGGGGCGGCGTGGAAAAGATCACATATTTGAAAGTCGCTTATGATTCCTTGTTGGGCACCGCTTTTCAGCCGCTGACCTATACTTATACGATTCCAGTGGTGACCAACGGGATGCTGTATCACCTGACCGTGACCCGGACCATCACGCAGCCGGACATTCTTTTTACGGCGGGAGACTTGGTTGGCCCCTCCACCGCCTATCCGCTGACCGACAGCGAATTGACGCGCGGGTTCAACTTTGTCAGCAACGGGGTTGTGACGGTGGGCGGCGGTGGTGTCACCGCGCAGGTGATCGCTCCGCAGGAAATCATAACGTTTAACAATGTGACCCCGATTTATGTCAATGAAAGCCCCAGTTTTCTGGATCAAATAACAGGCAGCTATCCGTGGTTGTGTTGGGGGTCGTTTGACGGCACCACCAATACGCCGGTGGTGTATCCAAATGGCGCCAGCTACGAGGGATTGTTGCAGGAGGTCATCGGGTCGGGAGGCTCGACATTCCAAAGCCAGACATGGAGTCCCTTGTCCTATTTCAATGGTAGCACCAATACTTCCTCCACTGTTTCCTCGCCTTGATGGATGAATATAATATGAAACAATTTATCATAACAGGTCTGCTTGGTTTGGGTTTCTGCTCCGTCGCGGTGGCGAAGCCCAGTCCGGATCCGATTTTTCAGAATTTCGGCACCGCCAACGCGCAGGTGGTTGACGCGATCATTTTTTACAACCAGGGCACGTTTACCGCAGCTACGGATATTACCATTACAAATAACAATCCCAACGGGAATAACGGGATCAGCGCCATTCCGTACACGACGAGCGACACGCAGTTTTTTACGAACACGGGCAGCGGCATCATGACGGGCGTGCCGGGATTTGTGTTTGACACGGTCACGTCCTCAACGATTCATAGCGCCAACACATTCTTCAACCGGGGGACGGTGGAGGGGGAGGATGTTGAGGGGCGGCCTGTCGTTTACAGCACAACTTCCGGACAGACGCCGGATTTTGTCTACAGCGCGCCTTTGGCCTCCCAATTGCAGGTATATGCCACCAATATCATCAATGCGGGCGGGACATTGCGGGTCGGCAATTACGGGTTGCTGAAACTGACGGGTAGCAACGTTAACACCGCGAATGGTGTTCTGATTGCCGGGGCGGTGAACACGGGGGGGAGCAGTTCCGGGTTTTATGATACAAATGACGTGACCGGTGGCGGACTTGACGGGGGGCTTTTTTATAGCGGGTATCAATTTTACGTCAGCCCGCCGGGAACTTACGATTTGTTCTGGGGTGTGAGCAATTCCGCCGCGGGGGCGCTCGACTTGAGCCAGTTTGATCCGCCGAACATGCCTTCAGTTAAAGTCGGCGCCCGCGATGGCACGACAAACGCCGGCCTCCCTTTCCCGTTCAACGGGAACTCGACATTTGCCTCCTACGTCTATACCTATCCCATTGGCCCGAGCAATACCTACTTCAACATTGTATTCGTCAACACGAATTTTGTTGATATGAGCGGGAGCGTGAACACGAACATCTCGGCTGGCGTCGGGTTTACGTATGATTACACCATTTTGGACAATCAGACCCTCGATTTGAAGGCCATGGCAGCCGTGGTGCAATTTGCCATGCCGGTGAACGACGTGATTACCGGTACCGTGGTGACGAATGCGGTCTATCTGCTGGATGTTGGCGCGGCCTTTTCCACCATGCAGAATTACGATAATGCGGGTTATGCCGATGGTTACAGCCGTCCTAACGCCTTTGCCTTGACGACCGCCACTCCGGATGCATGGTTGGCCTCGTCGCCGGCCAATGCCATTTACACACCCAGTCTCATTTACACCGATAACTATTTCAGCAGCAAGGATGTGGCTTATCAAGCCGGTGTTTACGGGGCGCAGATCGGACGCAATCCCGGGCAGTTGAACGGGGACTTTAATTTCGTGACCGTCTTCGATTCTGCCGGAACCAATTACAGTGAGACTAACTTTGAGGGTAATTTTTTTGGGGAGTTGGTCGATTTGCCGGACCCAACCAATGAGCCGGCTCGCATTGAGTTGACGGCGAATCAACTGAACCTGTCGAACTCGCGCATCAGGGCGGAGGGAATGGTGACGATCAACGCCACAAACATGGTCGGGAGCACCGCCGGGTCCGACTGGGGTGAAATCAACGCCCAGCTTGGGGCGACGAATGGGTCGCTGGTTGTCTCAAACCTTTTCCCGACGAACTTCCAGCGTTTGCGCGGCGATGTTTACGCCTATTCGCTTAACTGGCAGAACCTCGTCACCAACGGGATGACCAATACATATCATTACCACATGCTGATAGTGGACCAGAATCTGGGCGGCAATTTCCAATCTGCCATCCGCAATCTCAGTCTGAGCGGGTCCAATTCCGTTGTGGTGCAGGATGCGTTGTATGTCATCAATCAATCCTTTTTCAACACTTCCAATTTGACCTTCAATTCCGACGCCACTTTCACGCAGAGCGCGGCCAATTTGACGCCGGCCAACTATCCTAATCTCCAGAACTTTCTTAACAACACCAACGGCTTTTTGGAGACGGACAGCGTGTTGGACATGGGGATGAATTTAAAGGTCAGCCCGGTTTCGCCGTTCGGCCGCAAATATACGATGGCGAGCATCACCAATTTGGGGGTCATGATTGCCGAGACGCCTATCTTCCAGTCCGCGATATTTGAGAACGATGGTGTGATTGAGGCGGCGGACAACGGTTCCATGATTATTGACGCCGCTTTCCTTGGTTGCGGCCTGACGGGGTCCACGAACGAATATACAGGGTCCACGAATTACCTGGCGGCGGATGAGGATATTACCCTTTCCGCCTTGACCATGCAGTTCACCAATTCCCAAATCATCGCCGGGATGGGCGCTGCGAGTGTGGGCTTGCTGACGCTCCAGACGACGACCAATGGTCAGATCACGGACTTTGTTCCCGGAGTGCCTAGCACAAGTGCTTACGTCACCAATGTTTGGGAAGTGACGGACGGATTTGACCTCCCGGTCCTGCCCGCCACGGGCGATTTGTTTGGCACCGAAATCATCACGATAGCCACCAATTATACCGTCGCCCTGCACACTTGGGCGGGAGTGGATTGGGGGGCGACGTCGGCCGGTTTTTCCAACAACATGGTCATCGGGCATTTGGTGCTTTCGCGCCAGTCGAGCACGGCGGCATTGCATTTTACCGGGGCCGGCGCGCAAAACGGGATGTATGTGGATTATTTGGAATTGGACCCCAGTTCGTTGTCTTACAGCGACTATCGGCGCGGCTTGATCATTGATCCCAATTTAACGATCTACTTTGCGGCATGCAACGTCGAGCCTGGCAAGCTGGAATCGATTTACACGAACCGGCTGGTGTGGGTGCCGAGTTTTGCCGGCCCCAACAGCACGAAGGCGGTTCCTTATCTTGGCAGCAGCAACGTCTGTATGATGAACGCCAATTTGGCGACCAGCGCTTCCATCAGCTTCTTCACCAACGTTGCGAATGCCGTCAACCAACCCTATGTGTTGAACGATCCGAGCAACCCCTCCATTACTTATCCGTGTCCGGGCGACAGCGCCCAGTTCAAGGATTACATTGTCGGGAGTGGCTCGGCCAATGTGCATGTGGCGATCAATGTTTCGGGCAGTGGCACCGTTACGCCCAATCTGAAGCAGAGCCAGATCGCCTTGGGCAAGACTTATTCCCTGGCGGCAACGCCGTCGCGCGGCTGGATTTTCAACGGGTGGACGGGCAGCGGCCTGCCGGAAACAGCAAACGCTTCGTTGCCGGTGTTTAAATTTACCCTTGAGAACAACCTGATGTTGACGGCCAATTTTACTCCGAAACCGTTCACGCTGGTTCAGGGCACATACAGCGGGCTTTTCCTGGAAACCAACGGTGCGCCCGTTTCCCCGGCCAATTCCGGATGGTTCACGCTTACGGTTGCGGCGAACGGAATCGTTTCTGGACGATTGGTGGCAGGCGCGATGACTTACGGTCTTAATGCCCAGTTTTCCACCAATGGCACCGTTGCGACAAACGCCATGTGTGGGAAGAAATCGCTGCCGGTCTATTTACAGTTGGACATGACAGGGGCGAGCGGCCAGGTCACGGGCTACGTCAACAATGACCCGACGATTCAGTTGTTGGGAAATGCGGCGCCGAATTGGACCGCGCAAAAAGCTTCGCCCTACGCGGGGCGTTACACCCTGATTTTGACCAACACCGGAGCCGGCAACGATCCGGCGGGATACAGCTTTGGTTCCTTGATCGTGGACAAAACCGGGATTGTGACCGTCTCGGGCCAGTTGGCCGATGGAGACGCCTTTAACCAGACGGCGCCCATTTCCGCGAACGGGTTATGGCCGTTTTATTCCTATACCGGCAACGACAGTGAAGTGGTGCTGGGCTGGGTGGAGTTTAAAACGGAGGGGTTGCACGCTTCCGCTTCCATTGGCGAAACCAACGTGTTTTGGAGCAAGGCCCAGTCGGTCTCAAACCGGAAATATTCCGACGGCTTTACCAACGTATTCACCTTGGTAGGCTCTTCGTATAATCCAGGCGCGGAATCCGCGGGTCTGTCCCTTGCCCACCCGATTGTGGTATTGAGCGGCGGCAATGACGTTATTCCATTGACCAATGCGGTTGCGGTCAGCGGCAAACTGACCTATTCGAGCACTAATCTTACATTGACGGTGAATTCGAAGATCGGAACTTTCAACGGCAAGATAAAGAATGCAGGGAATGGCCTTTCCGCCGTGATGAATGGAGTGGTGTTGCAGGACGAAGACAGTGCTTATGGATATTTCCTTGGCACAAACAACGAGAGCGATGCGGTCTTGTTGCAAAACCGATAGAAGGTCTGGATTGTAATCAGAGAAAAAATTTGATTTTATGCGTATATTTCACGAAAGGATTTTGAAGCAGGCAGGCGGGGCGGTTGCAGCCCTCTGCGCCGCGCTGGCCCTCTGGGTGGGCAGCGCGACGGATGTCCATGCCCAACCCGCTCCGCCGAACGACTCCGTGACCAATGCGCAGGGCATCATTGGCGTCTCGGGAACCGTTGCCGGCACCAATTTATATGCGCCGGTGCAGACCAATGCGCCTGCGGGCGATCCCTTCCCCGCGCAATATTCGATCTGGTATGTTTGGACCGCGCCCATCACGGCTGAGATGGCCTTCGACACCCGCACCAGCGTTGATGCCACCGGCAACCCGCTGGCCACGGTACTGGCCGTTTACCAGCTCAAAACCGGCACCAACGTGACGTTTAAAAATATGGTGGTGGTGGCGACGAACGCGAGTGACCTGAACACGAACTATCCCAATACGAGCCGCGTCAATTTTGCCGCCACATTGGGGACGATGTATCTCATTCAAGTGGATGGTTCGCAAGCAAATACTCCGGGGACAAATGCCCAAGGATATATCGTTTTGAACTGGGCTCCCAGCCTGGTGGCGGGCGGATTCGGATTCTCGGCCACCGTCTTTCAGCCCGGCAGCATTGATGACTATATCGCTTACAACGATTCGACCGGGAGCATCAACCCCAGTATTTACCCCCCCCACACGGCGGGTGAAAATAATGTGCGCATTACTGTGACGCGCTCCGGCGGTTATACGGGAAGATGCGAAGTGCAACTGGTGTTGACCAATAATTTTTACACGAATATCTACAAAACGAACTATATCGGCACCAATATTCTGACGACAAATTATGACGCCTCGTCAAACGTGTTGAGTTTCTCAAACGTTTTTCTCACGACCACCATCTCCGAGAATGAGTTTGCATCCGACTTGGGCGGGGTGAACCAGTATGTGACGAATGACAATTTGATCGTCAATTATTTCACGAACTGGGGTCTGCCTTCGATCACCAACCAGTCCTTTCCGTTCCCCGGTTTTGGCTCGTACGGTTTGCCCGATTTCTTCACAAACTTTCCCTGTCCTGTTGTTACCTATAACATCATGACCAATGCAACCAATGTGGATGGGAGCATTAATCACATGTGGACCAACTCTGTCCAACTGGTGGTCAGTTCAAATGGCATTACTACCGTGACGACAACAAACATTTATTGCAATCACGGCTATGTGACCAATGCCCTCATACCGGCGGCGGTTGACGGGGTGCATTACAACTCCTACGAAGGTGGTATTTTGACGTTCAGAGATTTCGAGATGAGCAAGGATGTCTATGTGTCGGTCGATCCCGCTCTGGCTTCTTATCCTCCCGATATCTCCATAGTGGATCTTCCCTTGCCGGGGCCGGATGATAGCGCGTTTTTTGCCACGGAGTACCCCTACGTTTATCCGAATTTGAACGTCAGCGTGGATTTGATATTGACGAACGTGGTGTTGGATCCCGGCGAAAATCCTGATATCATTCCCCCCACCATTGTCCAGTCGAACGCGGACTTGGATGTGCTTGATTACTGGGGAAGCCCATACGGGACTTATACCAACGGTTCCATGGTGGTCATCAACTTCGAGAGGGCAAACTTTCGGGTGAACAGGAATTGCGGAACGGCCGTCCTTTGGGTGCAGCGGTATCCGCGCTGTGGCGGAAACTATACCATGCATTACACCATTGACACCAAACCCGGCAATCTGGGGATCAGTGTGCTGGATTGGGACGACTGGAATACAGTGGCCGACGCCGATTACGCCGTGGCTGACACGGGTGTGTCACCGGTTTTTGATTTTACCCTGCCGACGACTTCGGATTGGACCGGGGTATCCGGTCAGTTGACTTTTCCGCAGTGCCCGAACGTCGCACCGCAGCCGATCTATATCCCGATTGTCAACAATGGTTCGCAGGAATTTGATGAGGATATTTATGTGGAGTTGTATGAAACTTCGGGTGATGCCCAAAACAACGGCTCGGCCACTCCTCCTGGTTTTCTGGGTAACATAGCCAATGCTCATTTGACCATTAACTTCGACAATACCAGCGACGGTCTGCAACCGGGCGGAGCGGTGGATCGGGGCTGGAATGTTGACAGTCAGAATAACTCCATGCCGCCGGGCAACCCGACTCCCGGGGCCACCGGAGGGCTTTCGGGTGAATTGCAGGAATCGGCGGTGTCGGCGGTTGCGATCCAAGCCAATGGAGAGGCGGTCATCGGCGGCAGTTTTGACGCTTACAATATTGTCCCTGCCTACGGTATCGCCCGATTGAAGACCGACGGTTTTCTGGACACGACTTTCAACA
>CAZLEE010000031.1:0-29285 GCA_964558455.1 uncultured Verrucomicrobiota bacterium
CGCTTTGGCATCCCAATCGCTAATTAAATAAGACATTAATGCGACACTGCACTAGGTGGCGTGCCGCAAACAGACACCGGATTGATACCCGCAGGAACGCAGTCACTTGATCTCGATGTTGGAACCAGCGAACAGGGTTTCACAACGTTATATGTAGACGTATCTGTTGCCGGGCAAATTGTGCCTTTGTATCCTGGGCAGGGAGCAGGGGTCAACCCATAGTTTGGTTCATTTCAGTTGGATGCGCAGCCTGCGGTGGAAAATAAATGAGAAAGAAAACTGCCCATGCCATGGTTCGTTCTGCCATGCCCACCGGCAATCAGCAACCGCCTTCCGTCCCTCCCCTGCCAATCAGCGTCAATCTGCGTCATCTGCGGACAAATTCTGGAATCCCATTCCCCGTCTTTCAACTTTGCAGTGCTATGTCGGAGATTTACGCATTTTTGGCAAAGTTTTTCCTCCTTTTGGTTGCGGCTCTGCCGCGCCAAGCCTTTGCGCCTTTGCGTTGAATTCCCCTCCCGCGGCGACTTGGCGTTAAAATTTACCGGCTCGGCGTTAAAAAAGTTGGTTTCGCGCTCGCGTTGATCTCCCGGGTTTTTGGTTAACTGCCTTTTATGCAATGCCTTGCGCTGTGCTGTTCCGCGCGAAAAAAAGTTGCTAAAAATTTTAAAAAAATCCTTTACATTCGTCCCAAATAAGGACACACTTACCCCAGATGACTACCAAAAGAGAGCGAGTCTGGACTGGGTTCATAAGGCCCTTGACAGGTTTGATGTCTTCTGTAAGGGTCATCCACACACGGAACAAATAACACTAAACACACAGATATATGAGAACAAAAATACTAGCCCTTTCCGCCGTTCTCGGCGCGCTCAGCAGCGTGTCGGTAATGGCCCAAACCAACGTGTATTCCCAGAATGCCGTCGGTTACATCAACGTCACCTTCCCGCCTGCTAGCTACACCATTTTGACCTGCCCGCTGATTTGTTCGCCGGACAATACCCTGAACACGGTGCTGCCCAACACGAACGGTCAATATAAGAAGGCGATAGTTTACGCGTTTTCTGGCGGAAATTATACCGTTACCGAGACTGGTGGTAGCACGGCATTGTATGCGAGTGGATGGCAAAATGGTGGTGCCGATATTACTCTGACCCCTGGGTCGGCGGTGTTCTTCTACAACTCCACCGCTAACGCGATGAGTGCGACAATGGTTGGGACTGTGCCGCAGGGCAGTTTGACCAATGCGTTGATTCCAGGGTACAACTTGGTCGGTTCCATTGTGCCGGCTTCGGGGGACCTTTCGTCCAATTCAATCACACAGTTGACGAATATCTTTAAGCATGATTTCGTTTACACCTACGATCCCACCAACGGTGGTTACTCTGCACAAGATTCCGTTTCTGCCCCAGGTGCCTTTTCAGGGTACAATGGTCAGTGGGCAAAGGGAGATCCGATCATTGATCAGGTTGGATACGGTTTCTTCTATTGGAACAATCAGGCTACTAATAATCCTTGGGTGGAGAATTTCACAATCAACCCCTAATCCAAATCAGAACGTCAGCAACCTAAACATTTAGTAATAAAACACACACTAATATGAAAAAAACAGTCGCAGTAGCAACGTTGGCACTTCTCGCGGGAGCGGTGTCCACCTATGCCCAAGGATTGGCCTCGTTTACCGATTACGGCAACGTTGGGATCCAAATCTTTACCGCGCAACTTGCGGGCAACAACGCCACAGTCTCTTGGGGTGGGTATTCGGGAAGCGAGCTGATTGGCAATAGTGGCAATTCTTATACCAAGGAAAATGGGTCGAAGGTGACATTCACAGGGTCCCCTCTCGGTGCTGGTTACAGCGTTGAACTTCTCGCAGGGGCGAGTACTGACACCTCTGTCAGTCAATTAGCAGAGGTGGGATCTGTTGTCACGACTTGGAACTCCACCACGAGCGTCATGCCGGGATCTTGGAATGGGGGCAACATTGTGGTGCCCAATATTCCTGCAGGAACGCCTGCTGCGGTTGCGGTTGCGGCTTGGAACAACGAAGGTGGCACGATCACCAGTTTGGCTGCGGCACAGGCCGCTGGCGATCCTTGGGGTGTTTCCAATCTCGGAAGTGCTGCCAACTTGGGTGGTGGTATCGTTTCGCCTGCCCTCATCACTGGGATTGATAGCTTCAGCTTCACCTCCACACCTGAGCCGAGTACGATCGCTCTTGGTGTGATTGGAGCTTCCACATTGCTGTTCCGCCGTCGTAATCGCAAATAAGCGGATTTAGCATCTTAATCTTCACAGAGCCGCTCGCAAGAGCGGCTCTTTTTTGTCCCGGTGATTTTGGTTTGCCCCGGTAGGGTGAGACTCCGTCGAACCCTGATCCGATTTATTGTCCAACGATCGAATTACGGTTCGAAGTCAGCACAATAGAAGGAGGCACCGCTCGCGGTGCTGGAGTCTCACCATACCAAGAAAAAGAGGAATAGGACGATTTTGGTTTGGTGGGGAGGGGGGGGTTGGTTTGTTTTGGGTGAGGCAGTCCTGCCACATGGCCAACCTAATGTCGTCCCGGTAGGGCGATTTTGGTTTGTCCCGGTAGGGTGAGACTCCGTCGAACCCTGACTCGATTTATTGTTCAACGATCGAATTACGGTTCGAAGTCAGCACAATAGAGGGAGGCACCGCTCGCGGTGCTGGAGTCTCACCCTACCAAGAAAAGGAGGAATAGGACGATTTTGGTTTGGTGGGGAGGGGGATTTTGATTTGTTTTGTGGGGTGAGACAGTCCCGCCACATGGCCAACCTAATGTTGTCCCGGTAGGGTGAGACTCAGTCGAACCCTGACTCGATTGGTGGACGGTAAATCGATTTACGGTTCGACGGAGTCTCACCCTACCAAGAAAAGGAGGGAAAGGACGATTTTGGTTTGGCGGGGAGGGTGATTTTGGTTTGTTTTGGGTGAGGCAGTCCTGCCACATGGCCAACCTAATGTCGTCCCGGTAGGGTGATGCTCCGCAGAACCTTACCAAGAAAGGAAAAAAGGAGAAGATTTGGATTTACCAGGGGAGGGGGTTCAACATTCCTTGGTAGGGCCAGGCGTCGGGCGATTTCACCAGGCCTTGGCGCAATGGGTTTTCGCGGACATAATTCCATTTTGCGGTGTAACTCTCGGCATGTCGCAATCGGTGGTGAAACGGGGTGGGTTGCCAGCGACAATTAGCGTCTTTGTGCAATCGCTGGAATTGCCGTTTCCAAAACGTGACCCAATTTTCCAGGGTGAAACCCGGATCGCGCGGGGCGCAGAAAAGGTGCAGGTGGTCCGGCATCAGCAGATAGTACCCCACCAACCACGTCTGCGCGGATTGCCATGCGGCTTGCAAATGTTCCTGAACGTCCGGGGTGGCCAGCCACGGTTTTCGATCTTCCGCGCAAATGGTGAGGAAAACAATGGTCGGCTGGCCGGAGTAAATATGAACGCCCCGGGTTGGGTGTTTGCGTCCAACGTCATCATAAGGAGCGTTGCCGGCCATGGGGAAAAAATTGGCGGGGAAAGCGTTGCGGGTCAAGGAGTTTTTTTGGTGGGTGATGGGGATTTTTGGTGGTTTTTGGTAGGGTGAGACTCAGTCGAACCCTGATCCGATTGGGGGGGATCGAGTTAGGGTTCTGCGGAGCATCACCCTACCAAGAAAGAGAGGAATGGAAGGATTCAGGAATACCCCAAGGCGCGGCAGTATGGCTCCAGGATGGGCTGGATGGGGGCCAGGTATTTTTCGTAGGCGTGCCAGCGGGCGACGGAGCGGGCATAGACGGGCTGGCTGGCGTCGCGATAGGTGGGGGAATACATCTGCTTCTTGCTGCTTTTCTCGTGGAACTTTGCCTGGGCTTGATCCCATTGCAGCCCGAGAAATTCCGTCACGCGCCGCCCCTCTTTCTCCAAGTCGGCCACGGTGTCTTCGTAGCGTGTTTCCATTGCCGTGAGGCCTTCCCATTGGCGCACGGCCAGCCAGACTTCCATCAGATAGGCATAATGCCGGGCGGTTCGCTCCAGGGTGAGAAAGTTGGCGTTAAACGGATTGAGCGGAATGTTCTGGAAGAAGCAACTGATGACCACATCGCGCGGATCGCGCAACGCAATAAGAATTCGGATTTCGGGGAACATCTTCAACCAGAGCCGGAGCTTGGAGGTGGGGGAGGGGTTTTTGTCCAGGATCAATTTACCTTCCAAACTGCCGCCCCATTCCCTGCCCATTCCTTCCACGTAGCGGCGTCGGATGATATTCAGGCGCGGGGCGGTGAGAAAGTTCGCCCTCGGGATGCCAGCCGGGGGCGTGGCGTTGAACATCTGGCAGACAATCTGGTTGAAAGAGGGCGATTCATCAAAGGCCGCCACGCCTGGATGCGCGCCGACAACCTGTTCCAAAAGCGTCGTGCCGCTGCGGGGATGGCCCCCCAGAAATGCCAGCCGTGGCATGGCCTCCCGGCTTTTTTCTGGAAACTCCTTTGCCCAAGTGCGAAGGATGTCTTTGGGCAAACCCTGAGTTGTGCGAAGGTTTTGGGCTGCTTCTTGTTCGTATTCCGCCAACATCATTCTGACGTTGCCCAAGCGTTGCACGATGTTCTTGGCCTCAATCAACATTTGCATCGCTTCATCAAAGCGCCCGGTCCGGTTCAGAATTTCCGCCAGTTCATAGCGGCTGGCGTACTGCACATATTCGTGCTTGGGGCCGGAGGCGATCAAATCACGCAAGCCACGTTCAGCGTCTTCTAGTTTATTTTCACGACGGTCAACAAATGCGGCGTAGTAACGGGCTTGATCGTCCCGGGGGTCAATTGCCAGGCATGAGGCAATCGCGGCGCGGGATTCCGCAAAACGGTGGATTTGCTCCTCTAAAATCGCCAAAGCCATGCGGGGGTTGATACTTTTCGGGTCCGCCGCCGCCGCCTTTTCGTACCACGCCCTGGCTCTTGCCGATTGGCGCAAATTTCGACATTCATGGCCAATTTGCAGCATGACCTGACTATTGCCGGGTTCCAGGGCCGAAGCCTTGGCAAAGGCGCTGTCAGCCAGATCCCATTGCCCTATGCTTCCTGCGGTGACCGCATACTCCAGCCAAAGATGGGACTTGTGCGGGAATTGACGTGCCAGGTTTTCATAAATCGGCAAGGCTTGGGAAAAATTGGCATGTGTTGCAAGCTCACGAGCTTCGTTTAGCTTCTTGTCTGCGGGGGCTGGATTCATGGTTGCGTTATCGTTGCTCTAATAAAAAACCTGGCCCCAATGGAATGATGCCAGGTAAATGACGTGGAAGTAATTCGACCGCCTTTCATCGCGCCTACTTTTCACCATTTATATTTCCCTGAATATGTGGCATCAAGGGAGGCATGTTTCCACCGATGCTTTGGGCAGCTATAATCACTTCCTGCTGGTCCGGAGGAACTATCGGTCCCGTTGGAATATTTCCAAATTGCATCGTGGGTTGCCCTGAGCCTGAAAACGCATTGATTGCCGTTGAACCTGGGTTGTTGCCTGACGTTCCGCCTCCTCCGAGGGCGGATGCGGCACTGCTGCCGCCAGCTACCGTTACCCCGCCAGAAGATGAATCGCCGCTACTGCTGCTGCCACCGCCGACGCTCACTGATTTGTAGGGCGAGGAATTACGATTGCCGCCCGCCATGACGATGGAGGAACCACTTGGGGCTGCCGCTGCCACGGCTGCTGGCTGCGGGCCTTTCCCTGCCGGCGCTGCCGGCCCTGCGGCGCTGTTGGTGGCCATGGATAAAGTCATTGCCAGACCGTTGATGAGAATATCCACCTGCGAGTGATCGGGGCTGATCCTGACCAGTTCAAGGTCGTTATCCTTGGAATCGCTATTTCGTTCTCCGGGCGACAATTTGCAATAGAAGGTTGACTTTTTCGTGTCCTTGGCCGCGATGGAAAACAAGGCATGGACATCGTCGCCGATTTTTAGAATGCCGTTGTAATTGACCTTGGGCATGTCGGTGAGCTTTTTGGTATCGGCCGACTCCGGCGGCGGCGGAGCGTTCAAGTGGAAAATGTTCCGGTCCACGATGACCGCATACGGATTGGATGCGCCGGTCGATTCCTGGGAAACACCGGGCTTTGTCCGGGAAGAAGGCGCCGGGGGGGCGGTATCGCTGATGGCCTGGGAGGGGATGGCCAAAGCGAGTGCAACGCCGAAAAATGTCATGGCTATCGCTTTAAAGCTCATAAGATCAGTATAGTTTCTGAGAGGTAAAACACCAGCCAAATTTAAAAGTTTCGGGGGAAGAAAGAAAAACGCTGAAAGAAGCCAGCAAAAGCAGAAATTGGGAAAGCAGAAAGCAGAAATTCCAAAGGAAAATCCTGAAAAGCTGAAACGCTGAAAAACTGAAATCGGAAAACAAGGGGACAAAAAGGCTGAAATCGGATGGGGAGACAAAAAAGGCCGGGGCGAGATTGCCCCGGCCTGTGTGGTTAAGTGGTTGCGTTATTTTTTCTTGGCGCCGGGCTTTTTGTCTTCGAGCGCGGCTTGGGCCGCGGCAAGGCGGGCGATGGGCACGCGGAACGGAGAGCAGCTCACGTAAGCCAATCCGATGCGATGGCAGAACTTCACGCTGGAAGGTTCGCCGCCGTGTTCGCCGCAGATGCCGAGCTTGATGTCCGGCCGGGTCTGGCGACCGAGCGCGATGGCCATTTCCATGAGTTTCCCAACGCCCTTTTGGTCAATGGCGGCGAAGGGATTCTGTTTGACGATTTCCAGTTCCTGATACTTGGGCAGGAACGAACCGGAATCATCGCGGCTCATGCCGAGGGTGGTCTGGGTCAGATCGTTGGTGCCGAAGCTGAAGAACTGGGCGTCCTTGGCGATTTCATCCGCCACCAGGGCGGCGCGCGGAATTTCGATCATGGTGCCGACCATGTAGTTGAGCTTGACCTTCGTCTCCTTGGTGATTTCGGCGGCGACGCGGTTGACGATCTCGATCTGCAATTGCAATTCCTTGGGGAATCCAACGAGCGGGATCATGATTTCGGGGTGAACCTTGATGCCCTTCTTCTGGACCTCGACGGCGGCCTCAAAGACGGCGCGCGCCTGCATCTCGCTGATCTCCGAATAAACAATCCCGAGGCGGCAGCCGCGAAGGCCGAGCATGGGGTTGAATTCCGCGAGTTGATGGACGCGGTCGGAGATTTTCTTGACAGGAACGTTGAGCTTCTTGGCCAGCTCAGCCTGGGCTCCGCCTTCGTGGGGAAGGAATTCGTGCAAGGGCGGGTCAAGGAACCGGATGGTGGCGGGCAGGCCTTTCAAGGCGGTGAAGATGCCGATGAAGTCGGCCTTTTGGTAAGGCAGCAATTTGGCCAGGGCGGCTTTGCGGGCTTCCACATTGTCGGCCAGGATCATTTCGCGCATGGCATCGATGCGATTGCCCTCGAAGAACATGTGCTCGGTGCGGCAGAGGCCGACGCCGGTCGCGCCAAAGGCGATGGCGTTGGCTGCCTGGCTGGGGGAATCAGCGTTGGTGCGGACGGCGAGACGCGTCGCCTTTTCGCACCATTTCATGATTTGGCTGTAATACTGGTAAGTGCGGCTCTCCTTGGGGTCCAAGGTCCGGTTGATCAGCACCTGGATGACTTCCGAGGGAGCGGTCTTGAGTTCGCCCGGATAAACTTCGCCGACGGTGCCGTCGATGGACAGGAAATCGCCTTCCTTGATGGTCATCCCGCTGACAACCATTTGTTTGGCGTGGTAATCCACGTTGAGGGCGGAGACGCCGCAGACGCAGACTTTGCCCATCTGGCGGGCGACGAGAGCGGCGTGGGAACTGACCCCTCCGCGAGCGGTCAGGATGCCTTCGGCGGCAATCATGCCGCGCAAATCTTCCGGTGAAGTCTCGACGCGGACGAGCAGGACTTTTTCACCGCGCTTGGCGGCTTCCACGGCGCGGTCGGCGTTGAAATAAATGCGGCCGGTGGCGGCGCCGGGGCCGGCGGGCAAGCCTTTGGCGATGCACTTGGCGGATTTGACCGCGGCGCGATCAAACACGGGGGCGAGGACTTGGTCCAACTGTTCAGCCGGGACGCGTTGCACGGCCTCTTCCCAACTGATGAGACCTTCCTTCTGCATTTCAACCGCGAAACGGACGGCGGCCAGGCCGGTGCGTTTGCCGTTGCGGGTCTGGAGCATGAAGACTTTTCCTTCTTCGATGGTGAACTCGAAATCCTGCACATCGCGGAAATGGTTTTCAAGAATCTTGCGGATGCGTTCCAACTCAGCTGCCGCCGGGGGCATGATCTTGGCCAGTTCGGCCACGGGATTGGGCGTGCGAACGCCGGCCACCACGTCTTCACCCTGGGCGTTGATGAGGAATTCGCCGTAGAACACCTTCTCGCCGCTGGCGGGATTGCGGGTGAACGCGACGCCGGAACCGGATTTTTCGCCGGTGTTGCCGAAGACCATGGATTGGACGGTGACGGCGGTTCCCCATTCGGTGGGGATATTGTATTTGCGGCGATAGACGACAGCGCGGTCGTTCATCCAGGAACCGAAAACAGCGCCGATGGCGCCTTTTAACTGCTCCCACGGATCGGACGGAAATTCCTTGCCGGTGCGCTCTTTGACCAAGGCCTTGAAACGCACGACCAATTCCTTGAGGCCATTGACATCAATCTTCGTGTCCTCGACATGTTCCTGGCCGGGGAAAAGTTCGCTCTTCAAACTGCTGATCACGACTTCGAAGGGTTCGTGGTCTTCGTTGGGGTTTTTTTGCACGCCCATGACAACGTCGCCATACATCTGGATGAAGCGGCGATAGCAATCCCACGCGAAACGGGGGTTGCCGCTGAATTTTTCCAAGGCCAGGACGGTATCGTCATTCAAGCCCAGGTTCAAAATGGTGTCCATCATGCCCGGCATGGAATCGCGGGCGCCGGAGCGGACAGCGACAAGCAGGGGTTTTTCGGCGTCGCCAAAACGTTTGCCGAGGATTTTCTCGGTGGCGGCGACGGCAGTCTTGACCTGCGGCCACATTTCCTTGGGATAACTTTTTTCGTGCTCGTAGTAGTAAGTGCAAACCTCGGTCGTAATGGTAAAGCCGGGGGGCACCGGCAAACCGATACGGGTCATTTCAGCGAGATTCGCGCCTTTGCCACCGAGCAGAGGTTTCATTCCGCCATTGCCATCGGCTTTTTTATTGCCGAAGAAATATACATATTTTTGGGACGTAGATGATGCTTTTGACATAGATTGGTCCATTGTAGTCTCGCAAGTTTGGCGAGTCCTATCAGCAGACACGATAACAAAGGCGGGGATGACGTCAATTGCTGTTTGTGAAGTTCTTGGATGTGGAACGGCCTGTGCTTGAGCGGTTTTGTTTGACCGGGCGGATTTGACCCCTAAAAATCACCCTTGTGTAACAGTCATGCCATGATGGATTGTGCTGGAAGAATGAGGATGACGATGCCGAAAAACGTTCGCCGCGCTTTTTTTAACGCATGTTGCGCCATGCTGGTATTCGCCGCCTGCCAAAAACAGCAGTCCGCCCCCCCGGAACACCCCTCCGTCCCGGATCGCCAGGACTTTTTCGTCAGTGGCTGGGTCAAGGAATTGTCGCCCGGCGGAAAAACCATCGTCATCCAACATGAAGCAATCTCAAATTATATGGGGGCCATGACCATGCCCTTTGAAGTTCATGACACCAATGTGCTAAACGGAATCAAGCCCGGTGACGCCATTACTTTCCATCTAGTCGTCACCGCCACCGACGGATGGATTGCCAGCATCGCCCGGCGCCAGCAGCCGGACGGCGCCGCATCCGCCCCGCCCGGAATGGTGGTTACCCGCGCGGTGGAGCCTTTGGACGAGGGCGAAACGCTGCCGGATTATCATTTTACCAACGAACTGGGGGCGGCCATCGACCTCAGCCAATACAAAGGGCAAGTCTTCGCGTTCACCTTTTTTTTCACCAGTTGCCCATACCCGAATTTTTGTCCGCGCATGACCGGCAATTTTGCCGCCGCTGCCGCGCAACTGGCCGGAAATCCCCGCGCGCCCGCCCGCTGGCATTTGTTTTCCATCTCCTTTGACCCCAAAACGGACACCGCGCAACACCTCCAAGCCTACGCCAAAAACGAGCATTACGATCCGGCCTGCTGGAGCTTTCTGACCGGCGCGCCGGAACAGATCAGCGAGTTGGCGGATAATTTTGGCGAGGATTTCTGGGCCAAGGACGGCGGCATCAGTCACAACCTCAGAACAGTGGTGATCGATCCGCAATTCCGGGTCCGAAAAATCATTCCGGGCAACACCTGGACCAGCGCCGAACTGGTCGATGAAATGGTCAGGGCCGGAGCGAAGTAATTTTGGGTGTCCTTGTTTTGTGATGCGATCCTCCATTGTTCTATTTATGAATCAACCACTTGAGTAAAAAATCCGCGTTGGGGCGGGGGGATGTGGCGGCGATAATAAAAGTTGCCAATACCCTGTTTATTACTATAATACTCCTGTGAGAGTTGCTTCCAACATGAAGAATCTGGCATTGGCGGCCTGTACCCTGCTTCTGTTCACAGGTTGTGGCGGACTTGCTGCTGCCCCGTCATTTTCCCCTCTCATGTTCTTTTTGCCCGGGTTGGCGGATGCCAAGCCTTCCTCCCCCCAGATTGTTCCAATCACGCAACCGGCGTCCCAAGCGCAAGTTGCGTTCAACAGGGGTTCAGCCAAACTAAATTAAACACGTATGCGATTCCCACTGGCGTTGACGGCGAAAATTGCCGCACACATCGTTAAACACAAACTTTTGCGCACCCCAAAGTTCGCCTTGGTGTTGCAGCTCGAACCGTTGCACACCTGCAACCTGACCTGCACGGGGTGCGGACGCATTCGCGAATATTCCACCAACTTGAAGGACATGATGTCCTTGGAGGATTGCCTCGCTTCGGCTGCGGAATGCGGCGCCCCCATGGTGTCCGTCTGCGGCGGCGAACCTCTCATTTACCCCAAGATCGAGGAATTGTTTGCCGGGTTGCTCGCCCAGGGTCGCATCGTCTATATTTGCACCAACGGTATGTTCATGCGCAAAAAAATGCGCGAATACCTTGCCTCCTCCTACTCCGCCAAAACCGAGCCGGTTCTGGCCCGGTTGCTTCAGGAGCAGTTGATTTCCGAAAAAGACATCGAGACCATCCGCAAAGGCAAATCCGACGGACGTCCCGTCATCAAGCCCACCAAGTGGATGTATTGGAATGTCCATGTGGACGGCCTCGAATACACCCACGATTTGATTGTCGAACGGGAAGGCGTTTTCAAGGAATGCGTGCAAGCGGTGCGCATGGCCAAAATTTTGGGTTACCAGGTCGCCACCAACACCACCGTCTATAAGGAAACGGAGGTCAAGGAGATCGAGGGCATGTTTGAATTTTTCTCCTCCCTTGAGGTGGACGGACACACCATTTCGCCCGGTTACGAATACGACGCCGCCAAGAAGGATATGGTGACGCGTCTGGGCAAGCAGCCGGAAGATTTCTTCCTGACCCGGAAAATGACCCGCGAGAAGTTTGCCAAGATTCAGGAATGGGGCGAACGTTTCACCATCTTCGGCACTCCCGTTTATCAGGAGTTCCTTGCCGGCAAACGCGAATTGACCTGCACCGCCTGGGCCATTCCCACCCGCAATATTCGCGGCTGGAAGGCGCCTTGCTACCTGATGACCGACGGCCATTATGCCGGTTACCAGGAAATGCTGACCAAAGTGGATTGGACCAAATACGGCGTGGTGGACGGCGTGGCGCGCGATCCCCGTTGCGAGAATTGCATGGTTCACTGCGGCTACGATCCGAGCGGCGCGCTCAGCCCCAGCCCTCTCGATACCCTGAAAAATTTCAGCTACAACTTCGGCTCCAAGCCCCGTCCCTATTACGAAGGCCGTTCGGTTAACGCCTTCAACGGCGCGTCCATCGGCAAGGGCCACCTGGCCGAAGCCAAGGCCGCCATCAATCCTGCCGGCGGTGCTGGTTGCGGTTCGGGTGACACCACGCAACGCGATGAATTGCTGGCCAAAATCGCCAAAAAAAACCAGGGTTGATCCGTTCGTCTGCGCAACAATGAAAACGTTATTCTTGTCCCCTCCCAGCTTTGACGGCTTTGATGGCGGCGCCGGCGCGCGCTATCAGGCCCGGCGTGAAGTCACTTCTTATTGGTATCCCACCTGGCTCGCCCAACCGGCCGCCCTCGTCCCGGATGGCAAATTGATGGACTGTCCTCCGCACAACATTGATGTCAAGCAATGTCTGGCCGAGGCGAAAAATTTCGACCTCGTCATCATCAACACCTCCACCCCATCGCTTAAAAACGATTGCAAGGTGGCCGAGGCCATCAAGCAGCAAAAGCCCGGCACAAAAATCGGCTTCGTCGGCGCGCACACCGCTGTACTCCCCACCGAAACACTGAAAGCCTCGTCCGCCATCGACTGGGTCGGACGCAAGGAATTCGACTTTACGTGCAAGGAAGCGGCGGAAGGCCGCCCATTGTCCGAAATCGAGGGCCTCTCCTACCGCAACGCCGAAGGCAAGATCATCCACAATCGCGAACGCGAGTTGCTCACCGACATGGACAGCCTCCCTTGGGTGGTGGATGTTTACAAGCGGGATTTGCAAATCGAGAAATATTTCATCGGCTATCTGCTCCACCCCTACCTGAGCCTTTACACCGGGCGCGGCTGTCCGGCCCAATGCACTTTCTGCCTCTGGCCCCAAACCATCGGCGGCCACAAATATCGCGTCCGTTCCCCTGAAAATGTGGCGGCGGAAATGGCCCACGCCAAAAAATTATTTCCACAGGTGCGGGAGTTCTTTTTTGACGACGATACTTTCACTGCCAACCTTCCCCGCGCCCGCGAAATTGCCAAAAGACTGGCCCCGCTGGGCCTGACCTGGTCCTGCAACAGCCGGGCCAATTTGGACGCCGACACCGTCCGATATTTCAAGGATGCCGGTCTCCGTCTGTTTTTGGTCGGCTACGAAAGCGGCAACCAGGAAATTCTGGATCGCATCAAGAAAGGCATTCAAATCGATGAAGCCCGGCGCTTCACCAAAGCCTGTCACGAAGCGGGTGTGATCATTCACGGCACTTTCATTCTCGGACTGCCTGTTGAAACGCAGCAGAGCATCGAGCAAACCATCCGTTACGCGATGGATTTGGACGTTTTCAGCATTCAGGTATCGCTCGCCGCCCCCTATCCGGGCACGGAACTTTACGAAATGGCCCGGCAAAACGGCTGGTTTGCCAAGAAAAAAGACAGGTCCGCCATCGTGCATGAGGACGGTTTTCAGCAAAGCGCGCTGGAATATCCCGGCTTGGACAAGGAAGAGATTTTTGAGGCGGTGGATCGTTTCTATCGCGCCTACTACCTGCGCCCGAAACCGATTCTGCGCATCATCAAAACGATGTTGGAAGACAAAGACGTCTGTGTGCGCCGCCTCCGCGAGGGCTACGAATTTTTCAAGAGCCTGCGCCAGCGCAAAGTGGACCTCGCCGCCTCCCGCGCCGCTTCAGCCGCCGCCTAGTCATTCTGATATCCGGGCGATCTTCCGGCCAATATGGTCGCGGAAGACTCGTGGAGACGAACGGCGCTTCTCCTTTTCCTTTTTGGAAGAGAGCAGGGGTGAAGACGGGCGGCACCGCCATTGCGCTGTTGCCGCCAAGCCGCAAAACAGCCGCAGCCATTTAAATTTCCCATCCATCACCCCGGCCTATTGGCGAAGAGCCGCGCGCTCACGCGAAGCTCCGCCACGGAATACCCCGTCCTGCCTCAGGCTTTTTTCTTTGCCGCCTTGGGAGCGACTTTTTTGCGTTTGAGGTAGGCTGCGCGACGCGCGCGCTTGATAACTTTATTTCTTTGTTGTCCCATAATGACTATCTTATCTTTACTTTGTTCGCGGAATTGCGTTCCTTAGGAGCGCACTATGAAGAAGCGTCACCTTTCATTCAATATCTATTTTCGTCCGGTTTGCCTGATTCTCGCTTTGTCTCTGGCTCTGATCACCGGCTGCGCGACCGATCCGGCCAGCAAAGCCAAGAAGGAAGAGAAGAAGGAACAGTCCACCATCCGCCTCTACATCGAGGGGAACAAGGCCGATGCAATGAGTTCGGGCACCGTCGAAGTTACGAGGGAGCGGTTCCGTTATTCCATACAACGCGACCCTTTTTTGACCGAGGCGGATTTAAGCAAGGCCAGTTTCGTTGCCGAACCGGACGGCAGTTGTGCCATTCAATTGCTCTTCAATGATCACGGCACTCTTTTGTTGGAAATGTACACGACCGACCATCCGGGCAAACATATCGTTGTCTTCTCCCAATTTCCCATTCCCGGCGCCAAGGCCGAAAAAGAAAGAAAGAAGAAGGGGGACGACGAAAACGACGACGTTATCACTCCTGCCAGCATGCCTGTTGTTTCGACCAACGGCCCCCGCCAGTCCGCCTGGCTGTCGGCTGTGTTGATTCGGAACCGGACCGCCAACGGCTTGTTCACCTTCACCCCGGACGCCACACCCCAGGAATGCCGGCGGATTGTGCGCGGACTGCAAAACGTCATTGCCAAGGCCAAAAAGACAAACAAGTTCTAGAGATCACCCTGTCCCGTTGGATCGATGCGTGTGAATAAGATATTTCTTGCCGCCCTGCTTTTGTGGGTTCCCCTCAGCGTCCCTGCGCAGATTTTTCGCCTGCCCACCGCCAATCAGGCGTTGTTTCAAAATGGGGGCGAGGACCGTTTTTTTGTTGCCACCATCGGCCATACTTGGACGAGCGGCTGCTTTGGCTGCGTCCGTTCCAGCGGCGCCCAGATGCACGAAGGACTGGACATCCGCTGCCTGCAAAGAGACAAACGCGGCGAACCGATTGATCCGGTGATGGCCACCGCCGACGGCGCTGTTGTCTATATGAGCGACAAGCCCGGCCTTTCCAATTACGGCCGCTACCTCGTCATCCTCCACAACATCGGCGGCCTTGAGATTTATTCGCTCTACGCCCATCTGTCAAAATTCGCGCCGGGCCTCAAAGTCGGCCAGCGGGTCGCCGCAGGCCAGCCCGTCGCGGTCATGGGCCACACCGGCACGGGCATTTCCAACGAACGGTCCCATGTCCACTTCGAGCTGAATTTATTTTACACAGACCATTTCAGCGCGTGGTACAAGCGCCGTTATCCCAAAGAACATGACGATCATGGAATTTGGAACGGCCAAAATCTGGTCGGCATCGACCCTCGCCTCATTTTGCTGGAGCAACAGACCGATGGGGCGCATTTCAATCTCTTAAACTGGCTCCAGCACCGCACGGAAGTCTGCCGCGTGCTGGTGCGCAAGACCGATTTCTCCTGGCTCCAGCGCTATCCGATGCTGATCAAAGCCGATCCCGCCCTGCCGCGCGAACAGATCGCCGGCTACGAAATCGCGCTGGACTACAACGGACTGCCTTTCGAACTGATCCCCCGCAGCGCCTCGCAAATCAAAGGCGCCGCCAAATACCAATTAGTCTCGGTCAACGAAGCCGAGCAAACGAAAAATCCGTGCCGCCGGCTGGTCGCGCGGGCTGGCTCGCACTGGCGTCTCGGCAACAACGGAGTCAGTTTGCTGGATATGCTGACAGACTAGCCACGCGCATGGCTGCGTTCCAGGTTGCCGCGCGGCGGGGCGGCGGCACGATTCGTTGTGAAAACGGAGGCTGGAGGTTGGGGATAGCAGGGTGCGCAAGGGACGGGTTTTACAACCGAATTGAGCAAAAAATAACTCCCGGATTGCGGGAGCGGCCAAACCATGAAGAATCAACTTGTTATGCGCTTTGAAACGTTGCCGCTGCCCTTCGTTGCAGCCCCGCCTGCCGCCCGGGAAAAATCCCACATCCCGCTCCCGGAAGAATTGGCCGCGTTTCGCGAGTTTGGCAAAAGCACGGTTCAATTGATCACCTCCGTCACGCGGGCGGACGGTGCGACGGTTTGTGTCCCGACCTTCGTCAATGAGTTTTGGACCGCCAAACAACGGGCGGCCTGCCGCCTGCATGAGGTTTCTTATCGCGCTTGCTTCAAACCGCAATTGCCCCGCTTTTTCATCGAGCGTCTTACCGACCCCGGCGAAATGGTCTATGACCCGTTCATGGGGCGGGGGACGACCTTGCTTGAGGCGGCTTTGCTCGGCCGCGTCCCGGTTGGATGCGACGTCAATCCCCTCAGTCTTTGCCTGATCCGGCCCCGGTTGCGTCCGCCTGAGTTGGAGGAAATCCGCCGGCGGCTGGCGGGAATTGATTTTCAGGATCCCGGCGAACTCCCGGAGGACTTGCTGGTTTTTTATCATCCCGACACCTTGCGCGAAATCAGCGCGCTCAAGAAATACCTGCTTGGACGCAAACAGGACGCGGTGGATCAATGGATTGGCCTCGTCGCGCTCAACCGCCTGACCGGACATTCCGGCGGATTCTTTTCCGTTTATACCTTGCCGCCCAACCAGGCGGTTTCCCTCAAAGCGCAACGCAAAATCAATGCCGACCGTAATCAAACGCCGCCCCGCCGCCATGTCCCGGAACTGATCCTGAAGAAAAGCCGCCAACTCCTGGGCGATTGCGATGCGGCCATGCGCGACGCTCTGGCTTCGGTGGCGCAAAAATCCCTGCTCCTTAATCATCCGGCGCGCGCCACCCCCGAAATCCCCGCCAACTCGGTTGCGCTGGTCGTGACGTCCCCGCCTTTCCTGGATGTGGTGGATTACGCCGGCGACAACTGGCTTCGCTGCTGGTTCTTGGGTATCGACCCGGAATCCGTCCATCTCACCATCCCCAAAAAACTGGCCTTATGGCAATCCGAAATGACCGCTGTGTTTCACGAACTTGAACGGGTGTTGCGACCGGGCGGTCATGTGGCTTTTGAAGTGGGCGAAGTCCGCTCCGGCACCATCAAATTGGAGGAAACAGTGATCCAATGCGGACTGGACGCCGGCCTGATGCCCCGGCTTGTCCTGATCAACGACCAAAAATTCACCAAGACCGCCAATTGTTGGGGCGTCGATAACAACAACAAAGGCACCAACACCAACCGGATCGTCCTTTTCCAGAAAACCGCCCCCGGGCTGCGGCGGGGAAGCAAATGACCCCGGCAAAATCGAATTAGGCCGGGTTTATTGTGGCCAGCGGCTTGGCGGTATTATAGCTTAACGGCCATGGATAATTTACCGCAGCCGGAAGTGATTTTAACGCATGAAAGCGACCTGGATGGTTTCTTTTCCGGCCTGCTTTTGCAGCGGCTGGCCCGAAAGGTTTTCAATGTGGACGTCCCACTGCAATCCTACCATTACAACAATTGGAAACTCCGCGATCTCCATGAAAAATCGGCCTGGATATGCGATTTGACCTTTGAGGCGCGCATGGACAAGCCTGGCTGGCTGGTGATAGATCACCACACCAGCGCGGTGCAGCCGAAGAATGTCCGGTTGATTCATGATATCACCAAGTCGGCCGGATCGCTCTGTTACGAATTGTGCAAACAATACGGCTTGGGGTCGCCTGAACTGGACCGGCTCGCCCATTTGAACAACGTGGCGGATTTGTTCCTCGAAAACGACCCGGATTTCGTGCTGGCCAATGATTACGGCAACCTGGTCAAGACCTACCAGTTTTGGAATTTACACGCCTTGGTGGACGGACAATTGGAACGATTGCTGAACCATCCATTGCTTGAAGTCATGGCGGTGAAACGGCGGATCGAAGACCCCTTGGGCTTCGCTTGGAGCAAGGCCAATGTCACCCGCATCAGTGCCACGGTCGGTTGCGTGGATACGATAATAGGCAACAACAACCTCATCGTCCACCAACTGCTGGAAACGAAGGCCACCCCCTATCCCATCCTCCTCACCCTCTTTCGCAAAGCGAACAGCGCCGTGGTGGTGAGCCTGCGCAGCCGCAATGGCGAGGCGTTGAAGGTGGCGGAAAAACTTCAGGGCGGCGGACACGCCAACGCCTGCGGCGCCACCCTCCCGCGTTCTGTCAAATCAATCCCGGACGCGATTGTCTATCTCCGCCAGGTGCTGGATCCGGCCCCGCCCAAGGAAGTCCCGCTCAACAGCCTCGAAGCGCTCTTCGACAAGGCGTCTCCTAAACCGTAAAACCGGGCTTATGATGAAGACCGCCGCGGTTGCGTTTTTCCTGGCTCTTATCCCAACCGCTCTCGTCTTGGTCTCCGGATGTGCCGGGACGCAGCCCGCCGCCAATCACGCCGCCGTCTGCCCGGTCCGTATCGGGGTGTGGGGACACAAGGGGGTTGAGCATTCCCGGCCCGGCAATACTGCGTCAAGTTACGTTCTTGCCGCATCGTTGCACCTGAACGGCGAGACGGATGTTCAGTATTCGTCTGATGGCGTTCCGGTCATTATGCATGACCACACGGTCAACGGCACGACCGGGGGCGCCGGCAATGTGCGGGACCTGACCGCTGCCCAGCTTGGCGCTCTGCGGGCTACCCACTACGCTCCTTGGAGCACCAGCCTGTACTCGGACGAGCGGGTGCCGACTCTGGCCCGGGTTCTCGCGCCGATGGCATCATCCGGCCAGTCGATCCTGCTCGACATGCACGCAACGCCCACCTTTGCCAATTGGGCTGCCACCCGCAACGTCGTTCACGCGGCGGGAATGGACTCCCGCGTCATCGTCATGAGTAATCCAGACGTGCTGGCCGACGTCAAGGTTTGGTCGCCGACTTTTGCCCGCATGATTATCGAATATTTGCCAGGCGCCACGAACGCCACGCACAACGTTAAGACGCCGGGCGGGTGGGGGCGCACCGCTGAATCGGTGCTGGCCACCAGTCCTTTTTACGGGTTGCCGTTGCGGTCGGTGTCGCAGCCCGTGGTCAACTATTACCGCAGCCACGGCATCCGGTTTTTCGTGTGGACAACCGACAACCCCGCGCTGGACGACGCCGTGACGTGGGCGAATCTGGTCAGGTGGGGCGTGTCGGACATCATTACCAGCGACCCCGCCGGGCTGACCGCTTATCTGGATTCCCGCGCCTGCCCAAAGGCCGGCACTCTTGACAAATAGTTTATTGGCTCTCGAAGCGGTAGCTTCCCGATCCGATGGAAAACACGGCGCGATCCCGCTCCATTCTTAGGAACTTGACTCCGCGCGATTGGGCGGCTGGCTTGCCGCTTTCGGTGACGCTGCCCGCATCGGCGGCCGGAACCCATACCGTGGCAGTGGTGTTTACAGGAATCGTGATCTGCCATTGAAAATGATTGTCCGTCCGCTTCCAATTGCTGGCGACCAACCCGTAGGGCGAACGATGGGTCGCTTTCACAAAACGCCCGGTGGCGATGGCGTCGGGCCGCATGAGGATGTGTTTGAATCCTGGTTGTGCGGGGTCCGGTTTGATGCCGGCAAAATCCTCGTAAAGCCAGATGCCGAGGTCGCCCACCAGCATGAGGTGGTTGCCGGAATTCATTCCCGAATCCGCCGTGTCGCCGTTCCATAACTCCCAGACGGTCGTCGCGCCTTTCGAGACCATGTAACCCCAGCTCGGATACGTCTTTTGCGTGGCGAGCGTGTAAGCCAGGTCGGCGCGGCCGTTGTCGGACAATACGCGCATCAGCCACTGGCCGCCGATCAGGCCGGTGGCGGGGTGGTTGCCGCACTCCACGGTTATTTTATTGACTAGAAGGTCGAAGAGGCGCTGGCGGTCCTGCGGCGGGACCAGTCCAAAGGTGAGCGGCAGCACGCAGGAGGTTTGCGAGCCGTTGTCGTACTGGCCGGCGCCGGGTTTAAAGAAGCGGGCGTTGAACGCGGTTTTGATTTTTTCGGCCTGGGCGGTGAAACGTTCCGCATCGTCGCTCTTGCCCAACTGGTTCGCATATCCGGCCATCAAACGCAGATCGTAATAGAAGTAGGCGGTGGCCAGCAGCGCGCCGGCGGTGTGGCGTTTGGGGTCTTTGCTGTGGATCAATGCCGGGTGTTCGGGCGGGACGCACCAATCCCCGTAGGTGTCGCGCGTGATGATGTTGTTGGTGACGAAACCGCTCATGTAATCCATCCAGAGTTTCGCGCTGGCATAATGGCCCGCCACGGCCTCTTCGTCCGCGAATTGATCGCGCAGCGTGCCGGGGATGATGATGCCGCTGCTGGGCCACGTCACGTTGTCGGGATAAAGATTCCAGTAGGCGGGGCAGACATCCGGCACGCTGCCGGTGTCCTTCTGGGCGTCGGCCATGTCTTGCAGCCACTTGGTGTAAAATGGCGCGGTGTTGAACATGTAGGTCTCGCCTTTGGACTCGACGGAGCGATCGCCCAGCCAGCCTTGGCGCTCGTCGCGTTGCGGGCAATCCGTGGGGATGCTGCGGTAGTTGCCGCGCGCGCCCCAGCGGATGTTTTGGTAAATCCGGTTCAGCAGCGGGTTGGAACAGGTGAAATCGCCGGCGCTTTCCAGGTCGTCATGCACCACCCGGCCTTCAAGGCAGGACAAAGCCGGCCGGCCCGGATAGCCGGTCAGTTCGACGTAGCGGAAACCGTGGATGGTGAAGCGGGGTTCGTAAACCTCGGTCCCTTTTCCCTTGAGAATATAGGTGTCTGTCACTTTTGCGGAGCGAAGGTTCTTTACATACAAATCGCCGCCGGGCTGGAGCGTTTCCGCATGGCGCAGGGAAATTTTTGTGCCAGCCGGACCGGCCACGCGCAAACGGCACCAGCCGGCCATGTTTTGGCCAAGATCAAAAATATAAACGCCCGGATGCGGCTCGGTCATGGCCACCGGCCGGAGGGTTTGGGTGACTCGTATCGGGTCCATCATTTGCGCCACGAGCGTCCCGCCGGGCGGATCGACGAGTTGCGCCGGCTGCCACTGGGAATCATCGAAGCCCGGACGGTTCCAGCCGGTCATTTCCTGCCGCGCATCGTATTCCTCGCCGTCGTATTCGTTGTTGGCGCGAATGGGGCCGTTCGTGGTCAGCTTCCACGCGCTGTCGCTGAAAATGGCGTCGGTGGTTCCGTCGGCATACTCAACCCGCAATTCGAGAAGCAATTTGGGAAAACCGTGCGAGGCCGTGCTGATGGCGGTTTGCGGGCGCGGGGCGAAGAAGCGTCCGTTGCCGAGCATGACGCCTGCGGCGTTGGCGCCTTTCCGCAAATCCTTGGTGACATCAAAGGCGACGTAGAGGACGCGCTTGGAATAACCGGTCAAACCCGGTTCGAGGACATGATCGCCGACCTTGCGCCCGTTGAGATAAAATTCAAACAAACCCAACCCGGAGACATAAGCGGTGGCGCGCCGCACTTTTTTTTGCAGAACAAATTCGTGGCGCAACAACCGGGCCGGCAACCGGCGGTCTTGCTTCTTGCCGGAGAACGCGGTCTCGTCCAAGCCGATCCATTTGCCGTGCCAGTCGGAGCTGTTGAGCAAGCCCATCGTCCAGCGGGCGGGGTCGCTCCAGCGGGAAACGTTCCCGTTCTCGTCCCAAACGCGCAACTTCCAAAAATATTCCTGACCGGAACCCAACGCCCGCCCGGCGTAGGGGATTTGCACGGAGTTACTGGAAAGGGTTTTGCCGCTGTCCCATAAATCGCCCCGGCCGATTTCCAATTCTTTGAGGGAGGTGGCCGCGAGGATTTGGTAAGCGGTCTGGCTTCGGGCGCGATCCTTGCTTTCTCCCGGCTCCAACGCCCAACTCAGCTCCGGTTGCAGCGCATCAATGCTGGAGGGATTTTTCAGGTGTTCGCAACGCAGCTCCGCCGGGCGCAACGGGGTGGAGGCGAAGACAGCCACCGGCAGCAGTCCGATGGCCAATGCCGCCAGACAGACGCGCCTATTCAGGAAAGAACGCCACGCGCCGCGACGATTTGATAAATGTGAACTCATGGCAATGATGGAAACACGCCACTCCACCCAATGCAATATCGGAGGAAGTTTTGAAAAGCGGTCACCTCTCGCTGGGACGCCAAATGTATTGAAATCAATCTTGGAGCAGAATAAACAACAGCAAAAAAAGGTTAGAAAATAACAATATATGGAGAGCTATATTCTGCGCTAGGCATAATCTATACTATGTAAATAGACATACAGATCATAAACAATGATTGTCTGTTTGAGAAGGAAACAACATATGCATCTTTATCCTGATATTATCAGTACAGTGGGCCACACCCCGCTGATCAAAGTCAACCGGGTCGCTGCAGGTGTGGGTGCCACGATTGCCTTGAAGGGTGATTTCTTCAACCCCCTCGGCAGTGTCAAAGACCGCATTGGCATAGCCATGGTCGCCGCCGCCGAGCGGGACGGCATCCTGAAACCAGGCACGACCATCATCGAACCGACCTCCGGCAACACCGGCATCGCGCTGGCGTTCGTCGCGGCCGCAAAAGGTTATAAACTCATCCTTACCATGCCTGAAACCATGAGCGTGGAACGGCGCACCCTGCTGGCATTGCTTGGGGCAAAACTGGTATTGACGCCAGGTGCGGAAGGAATGAAAGGCGCGATCAAGAGAGCCGAGGACCTGAACAGGGAAATAGCCGACTCGTGGATTCCCCAGCAATTCAATAATCCGGCCAATCCCGAAATTCATCGTCGCACGACCGCCGAGGAAATCTGGGCCGACACGGACGGGAATGTGGACATCCTTGTTTCCGCTGTCGGCACGGGTGGAACACTCACCGGTATCAGCGAAGTGATCAAGTCGCGCAAAAAAAGTTTTCGTTCCATCGCCGTCGAACCAAAGGGTTCTCCGGTCATCACGCAAACGCTTGCCGGGCAGCCAATCAAACCCGGCCCGCATAAAATTCAGGGCGCGGGCGCGGGCTTTGTGCCGAAGAACCTCAATTTGCAAATCGTGGATGACGTCATCACGGTCAGCGACGAAGATGCGATTGCCACCGCGCGCAAGCTGGCAAACGAGGACGGGATTCTGGCCGGCATCTCGACCGGGGCGAACGTTTGGGCGGCGCTGCAAGTGGCCAAACGTCCCGAGAACAAGGGCAAGTTGATCGTCACGATCGGCTGCAGTACCGGCGAACGTTATCTGAGCACCGTGCTGGCCGAGGAGGCACGCAAACAGGTTTCAGGGCAGGCATGAGACGTGAAATGAATCACGCCCCGGCAGAGTCCTGGAGGCAAAATCAACCCATGGAAATCCCGCAGCAGGCTGGCCGGACGGTCGAAGGCCTACTGGCACCACGAAAGAAACAAAAAAATGAAAATAGGTACGTCTATCCGAATTAATCCACGCACCGAACCCCGTGTTCTCCATCCGCTTGCGCTGCCGCTTGCGCTGGCTCTTGCCGCTCTGCCGGCTTTTACGCTGAAGGCGGCGGACGATGCCCAAACACCCGCCCAACCTCCCGTTCAACCCGCTGCCACGACCAATGTTCAATCTGCCGCCGGGGCCAATGCGGAGAAACCAGATCCGCTTCCGCTTCATCAGATTGAAGGCAGCGGCGGCATTTTCTCCACGCTGTCGGCCTACATCGTTAATCCGCCGCGAGACGGTGAAACAGTGGGCCGGCCCAGCGTGGGGTTTTCTTACATCAACCTCGGCTCCGATAAAGACATCGAAGCGTTGACGATCACCGAATCGCCTTTCAAGCGGCTTGAACTGGGTTACGGCTGGGATCACCTCAATCTGGGCGATCTGCCGCAGGCCTTGAGAAACGCCGGCGTGGCCAATTACCACGAAGACGAGGTTGAACTGCACAACTTCAATGTCCGGTTGCAACTCCTCAAGGAAGACGAGTTTGACCAGAAATGGATTCCGGCGCTGACCGCCGGCGTGCATTACAAATACAATGACGGCATCACCGAGGTCAGAAACGAAGTCCAATCGGGGACGGGCGTGGACTTGCTGGGCCAGCACGGTCTCTCGCGTGAACAAGGGGTGGATTACACGCTCTACGCCTCGAAGCTCTTCACGCAACTGCCGCGGCCCGTGCTCCTGGAACTCGGCGGACGCGCCACTGAGGCCGTCTGGGACGGCTTGGGTGGATTCACCCACAGTTACAGCGCTGTCTTTGAGGGCAACGTGGTGGTGTTCATCACCAGCAAACTCATGCTCGCCGCCGAGTACAAAGAGCAGCCGCGGGATTACGAGGCCATCGGCAACCTGGTGAAAAGGGAGAGTGACTGGGTGACGCTCGACGCCGCTTATGTGGTGAATAAACATTGGACGGTCGCGGCGGGTTACGGCTACTTCGGCAATGTGTTGAATCATGAAGCCAACGGGGTATGGGGCATCACGACCAAATGGGAGTTTTAAGCGCGCGCCAATTTATGCCGGGGGCTGGACGACGACTTGTGTTTGATACACGTCCCGTTCCTCCTAACGCGCCGGGTCACACCAGATCTTCCGGCCTCCAGCAGGTTCAAATTTACATAAATCTCAAATAACTAACAAAAATAAAAACAGCAACAGTAATAACAACATTAACACAAACAATAACATGAGCACTACTCCAAAAGGTTTAAGCACCATCGCACTGCACTCCGGACAAGTCCCTGATCCGACCACCGGCGCCCGCGCCGTTCCGATTTACCAGACGGCTTCCTACGTCTTCAAAGACACCGAACATGCGGCCAATCTCTTTGCCCTGAAGGAATTTGGCAACATCTACACCCGCATCATGAACCCCACCACCGATGTCTTCGAACAGCGCGTCGCCGCCATTGAAGGCGGCACCGGCGCGCTGGGGGTGGCGTCCGGCGCGGCTGCCATCACTTACGCGCTGCTGGCCATCACGCAATTGGGCGATGAGATTGTGTCCGCAGACAATTTGTACGGGGGCACTTACGCGCTGTTTCACTACACCTTCCCAAGACTGGGCCGCACGGTGAAATTCGTGAATTCACGCGACCCGGAGGCGTTCCGCAAAGCCATCACGCCGAAAACCCGGGCGATTTACGCCGAAACCATCGGCAATCCGAAGCTGAACGTCCCGGACTTCGAGGCGCTGGCCCGGATTGCCCACGAAAACGGCATCCCGCTGGTCATCGACAACACCGTCGGCGTCGGCCTGGTCCGTCCGTTTGATTTCGGTGCGGACATCATTGCCACGTCGGCCACAAAATACATCGGCGGCCACGGCACCAGCATCGGCGGCGTGATCGTGGATTCCGGCAAGTTCAAGTGGAACAATGGCAAATTCCCCGAATTCACCACGCCCGATCCCAGTTACCACGGCCTGGTTTATTGGGACGCTCTGAGCAACGTGCCCGGTTTGGGCAACGTCGCTTTCATCCTCAAGGTGCGCGTGACGCTGTTGCGCGACACCGGCGCGGCGCTTAGTCCGTTCAACTCGTTCCTCTTTTTGCAAGGACTGGAAACGTTGCCGCTCCGGCAAAAACAACATTCGGCCAACGCGCTGGAAATCGCCCGCTGGCTCAAAACCCATCCGCTGGTCAAGTGGGTGATTTATCCTGGTTTGCCTGACGATTCGGGCCATGAAATTGCCGCCAAATACCTGAAGCGCGGTTTCGGCGGTCTGGTCGGCTTTGGCATCAAGGGCGGCTTGGAGGCGGGCAAGAAGTTCATTAACTCGGTCAAGCTCCTGTCGCATCTGGCCAACATCGGCGACGCCAAATCCCTGGTGATTCATCCGGCTTCCACGACGCACTCTCAGTTGTCGCCTGCCGAGTTGGAGGAAACCGGCGCCACGCCGGATTATATCCGCCTCTCCATCGGCCTTGAGGACGTGGAAGACATCAAGGCAGACATTGATCAGGCATTGCGCGCCACAAAATAGACCGCGCCACTGTTCAGGACCGTTGGAGAACCACCCGGCCGGTCAACAGACGCGGGTGGATTGTATGCCGAGCAAAGAGGCGAGTTTTTCGATCTTGCCGGCGATGTGGCCTACGCCCACCGCGCAATGGTGGGCGGGGCCACACTCGTTCCAACGATTGACAAATTCGCGCGCGGGCAGGGAAAAACGATAGCGGCTGTTGGTGTTGCCTATTTCCAGAATCGGTCCCGGAACGGACTCGGCTTGGGCGTGCAGCAGCGATAGCCGGCCATCGGCGCCTTGCACGACGGCGAGGAGCGTGACGGGACCATGTTTGACACTCATCTCAACCGACAATCCCCGTCCTACCTTGCCGTGATAGACCCGCAGGGGCCGGACTTTGGTTTTTCCTTCCGCAATGGCGATGTGGCCGGGGCCGTCGTGTCCCATCAGGACGACGTCGTCGTTGAAATCCATGGCGTAGTATTCGGTGAATGAGCCGCCGATGCCGAAACTGTCCAGGATTTTCATGGCCTGGGCGTTTTTGATTTCATACTCGCCGGCGACCGGCACGCCGCGGGCGGTCAGGAGGGAGTTGCCCAGAATAATGGAACTGATGGCGTCCTCGTTTTCAAAATTTCCGGTGCCCTGGTAATAATATGCCATTGAGCCGAGGTCGTGATCGCGCACCAATTTGTCCAAAGCCACCGAGGTGCGGGCGGCGCGTTGCACTTCCGCCGGCAGGCAGTCGGGCTGCACATCAAACACCTTGTAAAATTCGGCGGTGCGGGCCTTGATCTGCGATTGGGTGACGGTGCGGCGCAAGGCGGCCAGTTCGTCCACTTCGATGAATTCCGCGTGCCCGCCAAAGGTGGCGCATTGCTGGGTGAGGTCGCTGTAAATATCGAGCATTCCGCCGTAGTAATGCCCCATGACGCCGAGCCGGTTGTGGAACATGACGCTGGCCACGCGGGCGGCGTCGAGCCACGCGTCAACTTCGTTCCAGCAAATCGGGTCTTCGCGCAACATGCCGGTGATTTGATGGAAGCGGACGCCGCTGCGGTTGAAGACGCTGGCGATTTCCGGCACCGGACAGGCGGCGCAGTGGGCCAGCCATTCGCCGGTCATGGCGGTCCGGTCGTTCATTTTGTTGAACGACGCGTAATCAATCGCCGCCGCCGGCTGCAAATTCAGGACGATGACCGGCACCTTGGCGCGCTGCACCACCGGCAGGACGGTGGAGGAGAGCGCGTAAGTGGTGACGTAAAGGAAAATCAAATCGACGTCTTCGCGGCGGAAGCGATGCCCGGCTTCCAACGCGCTTTCCGGGGTGTCAATCAGGCCGAGATTGACCACCTCGATGTCTGGTCGTTTTAACCGTTGTTCGACCTCGGCGACGTAGCCTTCCAGCCGTTGCTTCAAGCCTTTAAATTGCGGCCAATAAGCATCCAGCCCGATGCCAAACAGTCCGACCCGCAACGGCGGGACCTTGCGGGATGACAAAGAGCCATGAGAATCTGCACCAGAGCGATGTTTTATGTGAGCCATATTATGATGCCCGACTTTACCAACAAACGGACGGTTGGCAAGTCCGCCACGAAGCCGCGTCCGGGGAAAACCCGGACATTCTCTCCGTCGGACGAAAAGACGTGCTTTGGCCGGATATTCTGCTACAAGGATTTCATGCTCAATCTCACCAGGCTTGTTACGCCGGTTTTGCTTTTCGCCGCCGCCACCATTTCCCCCTTTGCGCATGCGGATGGCTCCGCCGCCCCGCCCAAGGCGGAATTGGCCCGACAAATTCTGGCCGACCCGACCCTGCGCGACGTGCATCGCATGGCGCAGGACTTGTTGAAGAGCGGTCTCAATGCGGGCAGCGGTTACGGGCAGGTCTGGATTCGCGACATGAATACGTTCATCCAGGTCGGCTTGGAAGTGAACCCGCCGCAACGTTATCGCGAAGCGTTCCTGACTCTTTTCAAGTTCCAAGGCAGCAACGGCGATATTGTGGATGGTTATAGTCCCCTGAACCCGGCTGAAGTGAAAACCGCCTACCGCCTCAGTCCGCTTCTCCCTGATTTGATGGCGCATAAAAACACGGTCGAGACCGATCAGGAATCGTCGCTCGTGCAGGCGGTCAGCAAATACGTCATCGCCACTCACGACGCGGCCATCCTGGACGAGCGTGTCGGGGGAATTACTGTTCGCGAACGGCTGGGGCAGGCGCTGCATTATGTCCTGATCGAACGTTTTGACCCAAAGCATGGTTTAATCTGGGGCGGCACCACGGCGGATTGGGGCGATGTTCAACCGGAGTCCCCCTGGGGCGTCAATCTGGACTCCCATTCGCATCGCGCCTTATCCATCTACGACAACGCGATGCTCCTGATCGCCCTCAATGATTACATCGCGCTTCCGGGCAACAGCGCATCCGAAACCGCTTATTGGAAAGCCACGCGCGACCAGCTCAAACACGACATCCGCAAGTATCTTTGGGATGCGAAGAAACAGAAATTCATTCCCCACCTTTATCTTGACGGATCGCCTTTCCCGAAGGATTTCGATGAGAACGCCATTTATTATCACGGCGGCACTGCGGTCGCGATTGAAGCCGGTCTGCTCACGCGCAAGGAAGTTGCCGTCGCGCTGGCCCAGATGGAAACGCACATGCGATCAGCCGGAGCCTCTTCCATCGGCATGACGCTTTACCCGCCTTATCCGGATGGCTTCTTCAAGAACCCGATCCTGCGCGCGCCTTACACCTACCAGAATGGCGGCGATTGGTGCTGGTTCGGCGGGCGCATGATCCAGCAATTGGCCAGGCAGGGCGACATCGCGGCGGCTTATCGCGATCTTCGGCCCATGGTCGAGCGGGTCAAGCGCACGGGCGGATTTTACGAATGGTGGTCGCTTGACAACAAGCCGCAGGGATCGCCTGATTATCGCGGTTCGGCCGGCGTCCTGGGCGAGGCCATCGAATTGCTCCAGGCATGGGCGGAAAAAAACGCCCCCGCCAACAACTCCCCACTCAAATGACTGTATTTCCCGTCAATCCAGAGAAGATGGAATTCCTCGCCCGGCGAATGGCAGCCCTGGGCGTGCGCGAATGTGACATTGAAGAGACTTTTGTCCGGTCCGGCGGGCATGGGGGCCAGAATGTCAACAAGTCGTCCACCTGCGTCATGCTGCTGCACCGCCCGACCCGTTTGCAGGTCAAATGCCAGACGACGCGTCAACAGGGATTGAACCGGTTCATTGCCCGGCGGCTGTTGCTGGATAAAATTGAACAACTGCGCACCGGCCAGGTGGCGGCGAAGCAATCCCAGATGGAAAAGGTACGCCGGCAAAAACGGAAGCGCAGCCGCCGGGCCAAAGACAGAATGTTGGCGGACAAATCCCGCAACTCCGATAAAAAAGCCTCCCGCAGCGCCCCCCGGAATTTTGGCGAGGGTTGAGCGCCTGTTTGAATTCGGATAACACCCCATAGCGGGCGGCGGACAGACCGTGTACCTTCTGACCATGAAATTAAAAAATTGCAGAATGGCATGTCTTTTCTCGTCGGTGG
>CAZLEE010000032.1:0-29104 GCA_964558455.1 uncultured Verrucomicrobiota bacterium
CAGACGGAGAATGTTCCGCTCAATATGGAAGCTGAATCAACAAGATCGACGGAATTGTATTTGAAGGTAACGGATTGGCTGTACGTCAACCGCAAAAAACTCATAATCGCCGCCAGCACGGTGGTGGTTCTGGCGGTGATCATCGGCCTCATGGCCTGGCAAAAAGCCCAGACCGAAGCCGCCGCCATCAATAAGTTGTTGGACGTGCCGCTGACCACCATCCAATCCGGTCAGGTGGCGTCCGCCCAAGTCGCGCCATTCCTGGATGTGGCCAAACAATATCCCGGCACCAGCGCCGGCGAATACGCCGAATTGCTCGCGGCTGAATCGCTTTTTCTCAACGGAAAATACCCGGAGGCGCATCAGCAATTCTCCAAATTCATCGATAACCATTCCGACAGTTCCCTGCTTCCTCAAGCCAAGATGGGTCTCGCCGCCGCCCTTGAAGGCGAGGGTAACACCTCCGGAGCCGCGCAAAAATACCAGGAAGTCATCATGGCTTATCCAACCGACGCGAATATCATTTCGCCGGCCAAACTCACTCTCGCCCGGCTGGACGAACAGCTCAACAAACTCGACCAGGCGCTCAATTACTATACCGAACTGGCGCGCGTGAACAACCCCAACGACCCGTGGTCTCTGGAAGCGCGCGAACGCGGTGAACTTTTGCTTTCCAAACACCCCGAGTTGCGCAAGGCGCCCCCAGCCGCCCCGCTTCCGTCCGCCACCAGCGTGCTGCCAGGTTTGCAGAAAAAAACACCCGCATCAACAACCACCCGCGCGCCGGCTCCGGCACGCCCCAAGCCCTGATTAACCTATGAATTTGACCATCATCGGAACCGGCTACGTCGGGTTAGTTACCGGCACATGTTTTGCCGAGGCTGGACACAAGGTAATTTGCGTTGATAAGGACGCGGCGAAGGTCAAGTTGTTGCAGGCCGGCGGCATGCCCATTTACGAGCCGGGCCTTGAAGAATTGGTGGTCAAAAACGTCAAGTCCGGACGTCTTTCCTTCTCCAACAGCACGACCGAGGGGGTGGAGAAATCGGGCGTCATTTTCATCGCGGTGCCCACCCCGGCCCAGGAAGACGGCTCGGTGGACCTGAGTTTCATCGAAGCTGTTTCGCGGGAAATTGCCGGGGCCATGACCTCCTATAAAATTGTGGTCGATAAAAGCACCGTTCCGGTCAAGACGGGCGAAAAGGTTTCAGAAACCATCAAACGCTATTGCAAATCAAAGGTGGATTTCGATGTGGTCAGCAACCCGGAGTTTTTGCGCGAAGGCTTTGCCGTCGGTGATTTCATGAAGCCGGACCGGGTTGTGGTGGGCGTCACTTCCCAGCGGCCTGTCCAGGCCATGAAGGAAGTCTATGCCCCTTACAACGTGCCTGTCATTGTCACAGATATTAGTTCAGCCGAACTGATCAAGCACGCCGCCAATTCATTTCTCGCCCTCAAGATTTCCTATATCAACGCCATTTCCGTCCTGTGCGAAATGTCCGGCGCCAACGTTCAAGAAGTCGCCAACGGCATGGGCATGGATATCCGCATTGGCCGCAAGTTTCTGGACGCCTCCCTTGGTTTTGGCGGCAGTTGTTTTCCGAAGGATTTAAGCGCATTCATCCAGATTTCCGAGCAGCTTGGCTACAATTTTAATCTGCTCAAGGAAGTGCAGCGGATCAATGCCGGCCAGATGGATCGCTTTGTCAAGAAGATCAGCGACACCCTCTGGGTAATCAAGGGCAAAACCCTTGGCATCCTCGGCCTTGCCTTCAAACAGAACACGGACGACGTCCGCATGTCCCCCGCCATCGACCTTTGCCACCGGCTGCAGAAGGAAGGCGCGATCTTGCGCGTTTTCGATCCCCAAGCCACGGAAAAGGCCAAGGCGGTGTTGAAGGATGTCACCTACGTCCCGAACATGGACGACGTGGCCGAAGGCTGCGATGCGCTCATCATTGCCACGGAATGGCCGGAATTCAAAAAACTCGATCTCGAAAAGGCCCGCAAAAATCTGACCCACCCCATTCTTTTCGACGGGCGGAATATGTTTGACGCGGACGAGATGGAACGGCTGGGATTCCTCTACAAGAGCATCGGGCGCGGCAAGCCGTAAGGCGCGAAGCGACCGGGGGTTAGGCGTTGCCTTGCGCGGTGGCCAGTTCCCGCCTCGTAAAAAGGACGATGCCGACCACGCAGAAAAATCCGCCCAACAACAGCACGATCTGTGCGACGGCCATTCCCAACATCGGCCATGTGATGCTTCGCCCCGTGCTCAGAGAATCGATCGGCGAAAAACCTTCCACCAGTTGAACGACCTTGAGCGTGCCGTGGAACAGGGGCACGATGATCAAATCCACCGGCGAATGTCCGTAAGACGAGGTCGTACTGTTAAATCCGGTTATGGTCCCCTCCTCCACCACCGTCTGCAATGTGCTGCTGGAAAGACCCATCAACAAAATGGCCATGGAAGCAAACGCCGCCACCGGGAACGAAAGCTCGCTTGCCGCCGCCAGTCCAATGGCAGCCAGCAACGCCAGCCAGCAAAAAATGATCGCGATGCCGCGCGCAAAGTTCACCCCAAAAGTGTTCTCGTAATAAAGCAGCTCGAACCCATCTTCGATGGTGAAGGTAAGGGCCGTGTCATTTGCGTTGTAGAAATCGATGTTCAAGATGCCGTTTTCATCCAGCAAATGGGCGGGCACCGTGAATTCCTGAAACGAATCAGGCGGCAGCACCAAGCCAAGTTGCGCCACCTTCGGCGAATTAGTCGGCCCGACCATCCAATAGGTGTTATAGGTTGCCTCCGGATTCGGGTTGGCGGCGTGGAACTTGATGCGCACCTCGAGAGGCTCGTTCTTCGTCCGCTCCGGCAGCGCGTGCAGATCAATGGCCCATCGACGGCGGAATCCAGGCGGCACTTCCGTGGTGGCCGCTTTGACTTGCTCTGTGACGATCTTCCGAATTTCCGCCACGTCCGACGGAGACGGCGTGGCATGAAGGCTGGCGATTCGTTGCCGGACATTGGCCTCGATCACCGGACCGAAGTCGGGCACACGCTCCTTGACCGACGCCCGTGCCACAAAAATCTCGTTTCGCAACATTTTTTGTTCTGCGGGAGAAAGCCGTCCGGCCCGTGTTTGCAGTGAAATAAAAATGGCCAGCCCGGCCAGAGTCAGCAGCATGGCGTTTAATCCCAGAATGCCCAGCCATTTGCCCAACCACACCTCCCAGCGGCTGATCGGCTTCACCATCACCAACTGAATCTGACACTCTTCAATGTCCCTCGCCAGGGTGCCGCACGAAAGCCACAGCGTGGCCAAGCCCAGCAGCGTGGCCGCCGCGCCCAGCGTGTAAGTCAACAAAATCTGGGTCAATCCCTTGGCCGTTCCGTCGTCCTTGAGGAGCAGCGGCAACCCCACCACGGCTCCCGCCAGCAGCGCAGCCAATACCCAGAAAAATCGGTATCGGAACGCCGATTTCCAAGTCAATCCCGCGATGGCCAGAATTCGCTTCACTTAATAGGGAAGAAGCTTTGCCGCTCCTTGGTCACTTTTCATTTGGCTTGCCCAGCAATGAGGACAGCTTTTTGTCTGCCGCGCTCAAGTCAGCGGATGGCGGTGGAGCGGACGGCGTGGGTGGCGGCGTTGACGCCGGCGCGGCGGGCTGGGACAACGACTGCAACCGGGCGTCGTTCATTTTTTCGGGCGGCTCGGCTGACGCCGCAGACACAGTTAATCGTTCCAAAACACGATCTGAAGGTGGTGCGACTTCCGCGTCACCCCGCAGGTAGGGAGCCACCCTGCTGCCGGAAGTGGCGCCGGAAGTGTCAGCCGCATTTTCCTTCGCCTTGCGCACGACTTCCAGGAAATAGCTTTCCAAATTCTGTTGCGGGTTATCAATCGAAATTTTATCGGCAGCCACATCGCGCCGGATGACATCAATGATATGTTGCATCGATTCGCGCGACAGAGGCGGCATCGTAATGCGAACCGCGTCCGGTTTGGTCAGCAATTCCTTCAAAGTGCCCATTGCCTGGATTCGCCCGCCATAATAAATCACCACCCGGTCGCAGACATCCTCCACGTCGGACAACAGGTGACTGCTGAGAATCACCGTCTTGCCCCGCCTTGCCATGGCCAGGATCAAATCTTTAACCTCGCGGCAACCAATCGGGTCCAAACCGGCCGTTGGTTCATCCAAGATAACAAGATCAGGATCGTTGATCAGCGCCTGGGCCAGACCGATGCGGCGCTGCATTCCTTTGGAAAATTCCCCGACCACACGGGTTCGCACCTGGCTCAAGCCCACCATTTCCAACAGCTCCTCGCTTCGTTGCTTCCGTTCCTTGGGAGGCAAATCGAACAGGTTGCCGAAAAAATTCAGCGTCTCGTGTGAGTCCAGAAAGCGATACAGGTAAGATTCTTCCGGAAGGTAGCCGATCTTGGCTTTGGTTTTGACGTGACGGGGCGAGTGACCAAACACCTCAATATGCCCGCGTGTCGGATAAAGCAGGCCGAGCAGCATTTTTACAGTGGTGGATTTTCCAGAACCGTTCGGACCGAGCAAACCAAAGACCTCCCCTCGCCGCACCTCAAAATCAACATTGTCCACCGCCCGCGCCTTGGGGCGACCCCAAAAATCCTTGTACACTTTCGTCAAACCCTTGACCGAAACAATCGGCTGGCCGGGTTTGTTGTCGCCGGTGGCGGGCGCAGGAACAAGGGTATCAATGACCGTGCTCATGCGTTGGCAGGATGGGGATCAAGCGGCGTGGCTGGCGTCGAGTCAGCCGGAGCCAGCGGCTCGGCGGCGGAAGGAGCCGCATGCGGTTCCAATTCCTCGCCCTGCCGCACCAGGCGCGCGCTATTGAAAACAACCATGAGCGAACCAACGACATGCAACATGGCAGCGGTGATTGGATTAATGAATTTCAAGGCCGCCAACACAAGGCCGCCAATCACGAAAATAATTCCAACCATGAAATTCTGATTGATGACAGAGCGGGTCTGGCGTGAGAGCCGGACCAAAAACGGCAAACGCCGCAGGTCGTTGTTCATCAGCGCAATGGTCGCACTATGGATGGCCACCTCGCTCCCGGCCGCGCCCATGGCAATACCCATGTCACCCGCCGCCAGCGCGGGCGCGTCATTGACGCCATCCCCAACCACGGCCACGCGATACCCTTTGGCTTTGATCTCGCGCACGAACTCAACTTTGTTCTGCGGCAGACATTCGCCCTGAACCTCTTCGCAACCGATTTCGCGCGCGACCCGCACGGCCACCGGCTGGCGGTCGCCGCTAATCATGGCAATGCGACGCACTCCGCAGGCCTTCAGTTGCGCCAGCGCTTCCCGCGCCTCTTCCCGTGTTTGGTCCTGCAATCCCACCCAGCCGATACACCGCCCTTTCCGGGCCACAAAAATCAGGCTGAAACCCTCCGTCTCATTCAAATCCACAGACTTCAGAAAATCCTCGGCGACACCCTGATCCTTGAGCCATTGGGCGCGGCCAACGATGATTTTTTCCCCGTCAATAATGGCACTGACGCCGCGCCCGGCGTTTTCGGCAAAATCTTTCGGCTCGGACAACGGCACGCCAGCTTCCGCCGCCAACTGCGCGAGCGCCTTGGCTGTGGGATGGTTGCTGTATTTTTCAGCCGAACCAGCAGTGCGCAGCAATTCCGCCGGGGTGGCTCCACCCAAGGGAGCCAGACGGCTTACGGCCAGCTTGCCGGTGGTGAGTGTGCCGGTTTTATCGAAGACAAAGGCGTTTATCCTCGCCGCCAATTCGATGTCGCCCACGTTCTTGATCAGAATACCCAAGCGCGCCGCTGCGGAGAGCGCGGCCACCATTGCGCTGGGTGTGGCCAGAATGAAGGCGCAAGGACATGCCACGATGAACACCGCAATGACACGGCTCAGGTCTTGTGTGAACGCCCACACCAACCCGCCGATGACCAGCACCAGAGGAGTGTAAAAACCCATGTAATTATCAATGATCCTCATGATGGGCAGCTTGGTTTTTTCCGCCGCCAGGATCAATTCCCGCACCTTGCCCAAAGTCGTGTCCTGCCCTGCCCTCGTCACGCGGATTTCCAACACGCCGGTCAGATTCTGGGTGCTGGCAAACACTTCATCGCCCGGTTTCTTGTCCACTGGCAAAGATTCGCCGGTAATGTTGGCCTGATTGAATGAACCCTGGCCGCTGACAATAACACCGTCCGCCGCCACGTTGTCGCCCGGGCGGATACGAATCACATCGCCGATGGCAAGCTGGCTTGTGGCCACTTCTTCTTCGCCCGTGGGGGTGATGCGCCGCGCCTTGACCGGAGTCAACTTGATGAGCGACTCGATTGAAGCGCGCGCGCCTTCGGCCGTGCGGGTCTCAAGGATTTGCCCCATCAACATGAAAAAGGCAATGATGCCGGCCTGCTGATAACCGCCCGCTTGAAAATTGGCCGAGCCAAACGAGGCCAACACCGCCATGGCGACCAGCTCATTTGTGGTCAAAAGCCCCCGGCGCAAATCGTTGATTGCCGTCCAGACAATCGGGTAGCCAAGGATGAGCGCTCCGATCATCGCGCTCGCCGCCGCCACCGGATTCGCCTCGTCGGAATAAATCCAGGTCATGACGTACGAATTGACGACAAAGAGCAGCCCGATCATCGTCTGGGCCAGCGGCAAAATGGCGTGGGAGTGATCGTGCCCGCAACCGCACGAATCACCATGTTCGTGATCGTGTTCGTGCCGGCTTAAAAGTGATGTCACTTGCATAGGATTACGGGGCTATGGAATTAGTCGGTGGCGCCTGCGGCTCCCGGCTCAGGTTCAGCCTCAACTCGCGCGCGTTCGAGTGGGGTTCCAGAATTTTCTCCTGCGCGTTTTTATAAACCTGTTCCAGCACGGTCATCTGCCGCAGGCGCTGGTAAAACTCCGGGTCGCGCTCATACTCGGCCCGCACATCGGAAAATTTCTTCGCCTCGGCATCAACCATTGCCACCAACCCGGAGCGGGCCGAATCGGCCCGGTCAACCCGCGTGGCAGCCGTTCCGCGAGCTGTCGCTCGCGTCCTGGTGGCATAGCTTTCCGCCTGGGAACGGATATTGTCGCGCCTTAAATTGGCCGCATCAACCGCATTAAACTTATCCACGAGCGACAACGGCGCGGAAACATCGACCCCCAATTGCGATTCCAGCGTGATGCCCAAATGTTCCTCCTGCACCAATTGCCGCAACCGCTCCGTGACCGCTTCACGAAAGCCGGTCCGGTTGATCCGCAAAATATCATCCACCGGGAATTGCGAGGCGGCATACAACAAGGCGTTGTCGAGCGCGTTGGTCACAAAGACCGCGCCGTTTGTAAAATCGAAATAAAAGTGAGTCGGGTCCGTTATCCGATAGCGCACAGTAGCCCAGACATGAATAATGTTTGTATCCGCCGTCAATGCATAGCTGGTCACGGCCGGGTCCATGCTGGACAAAGGCATTGCGGGCACGTTTTTGCGGCGGTCTTCCGAACTTTGATACCAGCCGACGGACGAATCCGCCGTTTGCAGAGCGGTGAACGGAATCTTCACCACCTCGTCGATGGGCGGCGGAAATCCCCAGTGAAATCCCGGATTGAGCAGCGCTCGCTCGCCTTCACCCACCGGCTTCCCCAAGCGCAGGACGATTGCCCTTTGCTGCGGGCCGACGGTGAAAATTCCTGATCCGAGGAAAGCCACCACCAGCACAATCATGATGATCTTGACGATGAAAAAGCTGCTGCGCAACGCCTCGGCCAGCGCTTGTGAACCGGCGTCTTCCCCGGTCGGCGGTGATTGGATGGGTCTTTGTCCGTTCATGGAATTTTCCCCGCCGAGGTGTTGGTGGATTCAAACTTTTGCGGCGGGATGGGCTGCAACAAATTAAGCGGCGTCGTGCTTTGATCCAGAATCAAGGTGGTCCGGTCCTTGAGCAACTCAGCCAGCGCCGCGTTTTGCATGTTGAAAATCGCCAGGTTGGTGTTCTGTTGCAACACGGACAATGAATGCATCATTTCCGCTTCGCCCACCGCCCGGATCTTGAAGGCGTCGGCATCGGCGTCCGAAAGAATCTTGGCCGCGTCACTATCCGCCTTGGACTTGATTTTGGTCGCGATCTCCTCGCCGGAGGCATCAATCTGGGAAATGTAGAACTGCCGCTCCGATGTCATGCGGTCGAATACGTTCTTGGTCACGCTCTCCGGCAGCGCAATTTTTTTGATCTGCACAAAATTGACGTCAATGCCGTAGTCCTGAGCCGCCACACTTTGTTGGACTTTCGTGAGGATGTCTTTCTCAAATTGGGCAAACTTCATCTGTTTCTGGTCGGCGGAAACAAAATCAGAAAACACATACCGGCCAGCCACCTCGGTTTTCGCATTGCGAACCAGTTCTTCCAATCGTTCCTGGGCCATTTCCACGGAACCACGGAACTTGGGATAGAATTGCGCTGGCACGGTAATATGCCAGCCAACATAGACCTCCAGCATGAGCGTATTCTGGTCGGCCAGCCTCATTTGTTCATTTATGTCCTCAAAGTTTTGAATGCGCTGGTCCAGTTTATCGACCCTCTCAATGGGCCACGGCCAGCGAAATCCCAGGCCGGGATCGGTTTTCGTATTAACAATCCGTCCGAACAGCGTGACCACGGCGACTTCCGACTTGCGCACCTGATAAGTGAAAAGCAGCAAGCCGAAAACGATGATCAAGACCAACGCGACGGTTAAGGTAAGTGGGCTTCGTTTCATATTACTTTTTGGAAGGTGCCGAGAGTTCGTCGATCAAATCGCGACGAACTTTGTCCTCAAGGTCAAATATTAAAATGTCCGGGGTGTTGGAGGTGGCAATGACATACTTGCGCGTCTGACGGCTGCCAGTGACCCATGTTTCCAGTTTGGCGCGTTGCTCGTAAACTCCGTTTTCCCCGGGGGCGGCGGCGTAGGCCAGCGATTGATTCGTGAAAAGCGTGGCGCGAGCCTGGGACGTGACTTTCGCGCGGTGTTCATCGGCTTGCGCGGCCCATACCCGGTTGGAAGATTCCGCGCTGGCCCAGGCATTGGTGCCGAACGTGTAAGCCTGCGCATCCAGAACCTTCGCCTCTTTCGTCTGCGCCGCGCCAACCACATCGTCGAAAACTCCGGCCACTTTTTGCGGGGGATGGATGTCTTCCAAACCAACAAACGTGATCCTTGCGCCCAACCGCAATTTATCTGCCGCGCTTTGCAGGTCTTGGTGCAACGCCGTGCTCGCCGCCCCGCGACCTCGCGACATCAAATCGTCGAAATCCGCGCTGGCCAGATATTGCACCACCTCCCGCAACGCCACGCCTTTGAGCAGCGCTTCGGGATCCTTGTTCACATAGGCCCAGTCGGCCAGGTTGGTGATTTGATATTGCACCGGGATGCTGACCGACAACAGGTTGACCGGCGGACTCTTGCCCAAGGCAAGGTTATTCGTGATGGGAATCGAATTATTTTCACGGCTCGCCACCAGAAAATTTTCCTCCCTGGCGTGGGCCACTTTCCAAGCAATCGTCCGGCGGACTTCGGGTTCGGCGCCCACAATAAAAGTCTGCACCTGGTCGGTGTGATAATTGGTGGTCTGGTCAATCGGCCACGGCAGCTTGAAATGCAAGCCAGGCCCGATCACGCCATTTTTGCCGACAGGATGGCCGAAACGCTCCAACAACGCCTGATCGCCCACATTGACCACCACGGCGCAGGTGGACAGAACAAGGATTCCCAATTGAGCCAAAACCATCCAGGCAAACGCCTTTTCCATGTATTGGTAGAACCAATGGTCTGAAACCTTGAACCCGAACTGATAATCCAACGTTTGTTTGGCGGTGGTGAAAATCGCTTCCGGCTGGCCCATCAACCCAACCAGGCGGCTTTCATAAAGCACCCGCGATTCGCGTCCGCGCACCCGCACCCGGTAAATCTCCATGACCAGTCCCAGCAAAGTCTCCACTGCCGTCAATCCAATGATTACGCCCAGCAGTTTGGCCACAATGAAGTCAGCTTTGGCGAACCCGGCCAGATTGGCCGCGATGGCTGCGGTCACCACGAAGCACACATAAGCGCTAAGCAAGAGATATGCGGCGCCAGGTCGCAACAGCCTGTAACCTTGCATCCTCACCAATCCGGTGGAATATTTTCCGAGCAGGAACAGCATCAACCCCAGCAATCCCAACAACGACATCGCCAGCGTCGCCCGATCCGTCACGATGGGATTCATGTCTCCGGCCTTTTTCCAGAGAAAATACGCCGCCGTAGCCTGCAGAACAAACAGAAGCGCCGTCAGCGCCGGCACAAAATAACGCTCGAATATTTCCCGCGAGCGCTTTGCCGGGAAAGTGTCGTCCCCTGCTCCGGCAAAAAGCGATTCACTGCCGCGGGATTTGCTCAGTTCTTCCAATTCGAGCTTTTCAAAGTGTTCCCGTTCGATCAGCCCCATCTGGAAATAGCTGAGCAACGCCACCAGCAGGCCGAAGCCGAGCAGCAACGTTCCCGCGATTCCCGCCACGGAACTGACATAGCGGGAGATTAGCAGCATGGCAATAACCGCCGGCAGCAAAACCACCCAGTTGATCAACCCGATTCTTTTCGTGTTTTGTTCCATTGCAATTTCAACTCAGCTCGCGATCTTCAAACAACACCAGAGCCAATGACAGCACGGCTCCAATGTAAGCGCCGGCATAAGCCAGCGCATTGCCTAAATAGGCCGGTGGAATCGCATTATTTTCATTCAACGCATCCGCCATCCAGAATAGTTGCCAGTTTGGCGTCAAAGTGTAAAGCACCGATGCCCACCATGCGCCGGCCTGGGCGCGTGTTCCCCAAAAATAATCCGATACCAGTCCCAATAAAAACAAGGCCGAACAGATGACCAACGCCGGGGTCATATCCACCCGCGTTGAGCAGGCCAGTGCCAGCGCCGCCAGTATGAGCAGCGCCATTAATATCAGCGCCGAAGCCGGGATAACCCGCCAGTCGATTCCCTTGTAATCCGATCCCATCCGGATGGCGTCGCGCGGAATGAATTGCAACACCACAAACGCCACCGCCGACATTACTGCCACCGCCATCACCGCGTCCGAAACAAATGGGCGGCGCAAAAAGAAATTGGTCAACCCGCCGATGGAGTAGGCCAGGGCCAGGGAACCGCAAAATACTCCCAAGCCGGGATAATCAACGTCACCGTACGCATCAAACGACATGCGCGTGGCCAGGAGCGCGGCAATGCAATTAACAAAAGTCAGAAGGGTCAAGGCTCCGGCCAGGCCGGCGAATTTGGCCAGCAGGAACTGCGAGCGTCCCACCGGTTTGGCCAGCACAGCCAGAGCGGTGCCGCTGCGAATTTCCCGCGCCACCGATGCTGAAGCGCTTAGTACCGCCCCGAACAAACCCGAGAGCAGCATCACCGCCAGGACGCTGTTCTTGACCAGTTTGGCATCATCCCCGAATCCAAAGTAATAGACGCAGGCCAACCCGATTTCAAACAACGCGGATATTGTCATCAGGAGCAGGAACACCGGCTGCCGGATCAGTTCCATGAACGCGTTGCTGGCAATGGTGATGAATTGTCGCATGATCTTCAGCCGCTACCGGACTTCCAGCCGCGCGCATATTGCGACAACCGCTGGCGGTTGTAATCGGACGCACATTTCAGCATTTTTCAGCATGAGTGAATATAAGACTATTTTCTTATCGAAAGATTCAAAAATCGCAAGATAAGATTTTGTTCACTCCTGATCCGTCACCGTATCATGGAACTTCAAAATGTCCCCCTTTTGGCCCTTTATCTCCGCTTCCTTGAATTGAATGGCTGCGCGCGGATGCAGGTTGTGCAACCCCGTCAGCAAATACGGCAGATCGTAGCCCCAAAGTAATTTTGACCGCATCGGCTCCACATGGTTCTGCACACAATCAAGAACCGGCCGGAGTTGATATTTGGGATTATGCAGGAAACCGATGAGCAATTCCATCGGGCAATTGCCCGCGCCCCGGCCCAAACCGGCCATGGTCGCGTCCAGATAATTCGCGCCCTGGATGATTCCTTCGATGGTGTTCGCGTAAGCCAGTTGCAAGTTGTTGTGGGCATGCACCCCCACTTCCTTGCCCGCTGGTTTGCAGTAGGAAAGATATTTTTTGACCATGCGGCGCATCTGCTCGCTGTAAAAGGCCCCAAAGCTGTCCACCAGATAAATCGCCTTTGCCTCGGATTTGGCCAGCATTTCCAGTCCTTCGTCCAATTCCCGATCTGGAACGATTGAGGCCGCCATCAGATTGACCGTTGTTTCATAACCCTTGTCGTGCGCGTCCTTCACCATGTCCAGGGCGGTGGGAATTTGGTGAATATAAGTCGCAACGCGGATCACATCCAGCACGCTGTCCTTTTTGGGCGGTATATCCTCGTGGTAATCGCATCGTTCCGCATCAGCCATCACGGTCAGTTTCAGGTTCGTGTTATTGTCCCCCACGATCCGCCGCACGTCGTCCTCCATGCAATATTTCCAGCAGCCGTATTCCCCTTGCTTGATCGCTTTGCGCGACGCCTTGTAACCCAGTTCCATATAGTCAATGCCCGCCGCGACGCACGTCTCGTACACGATCTTGACGAGGGCATCGCCAAATTGGTGATTGTTCATCAGCCCTCCGTCGCGAATGGTGCAATCAAGCACCTTGATTTCGGGCCGAAACGAAAGCCACCGATGCTCCGCGTTATCCTTGGACTTGGCAATTTTTGGACTCATGTAACCTTTATTTTTAACGATCTGCCTCATTGTCCCGCAAAATGCCGCGAAGGAACAGCAGAAAATCGCTTTTGACCGGTATTCCGTCAAAATCGGCTTAACCAACGGGTTGGGACGGCTTGGCAATGGTTGGCAGCAGGCGCCAAAGTTCCCGAATCGGCTCAAGGTCGCTGTTTGGCGGCAACTGCCCTCCGTAAGCGGCGTAGGCGTAGAGGCGGGCCAATTCCCCCAGTTGCGGCTCCAGTTCCGTGTTCTGTTCGCCGGCTCGCGCGCAAAATTCACGGGCGGTCTCCTCCGGCCGCGCCGCTGTCCCCTGCTCTCTCGCCCAAACCTGAAACGCTTCATAACTGTATAAGATGATTTCCGAAGGCGGCCGCACGTATTCCTTGGTCGAAAAAAACGGATTCTTATACTCCGCGAAGGAGGTTGATTTCCGTCGCGTCGGCCCGGTCGGCGCCGTTTTTGCCGGCTGGCGCGAAGGGGCAAATTCCAAAAGGTTTCTGAAAAGTTTTGCAATGGCTGCAATCATCGACCGGAACATCTCCCGCAGCATGTATCTATGCTTCCAAATCCACCGTCCGGCCACCAACGCCGCAATGATCGACAGTGTGATACGCAGCATATTGTAGATGCTCCCGCCCTCAGGAAGCGGAGGAGTGAGCCTGCCACCGGTCTCAGGCTGGCTCTGGGCGGCGGCTGGTTTGTCCCCATCTGACGCCGGTTTGCCACCTTCTTCCGCTGCCGGCTTTTGCGCGTTTCCCTCTTTGCCTCCGGCGTCGTTGCCGGGCTGGCCCGCGCCACTGCCGGGCGGATTGGCGGGCGAGGCATATTGGCAGGCCCGGCGCAGTTGGTAATTAATCTGATAACTCAGCGCCGTCCACGCCTCATTCGCGCCGGGACGCGGCACGAAAACCGCCCCGATCAAAACGATCAACGCCACGCCAACACCAAATTTAAGCCACGCCAACGCAATGGTTGCCGGCATTTTCAGGTAACGCTGTCTCAAATAACGCCGCAAACCGAGAAAACTGGTTGTGACCAGCAATCCCAACGCCGCCCCCAAATAGATCATCAGAGAAATGAATCCCGCCCGCCGGGCCGTCACCGCGTCTCCTGGCAAAAGCATTTGTCCCACCCCGAATAGCGGCAGCGCCGCCATCGAGAAGTAAACCACCCATCGCCCTGGCGCGTGCGGCTTGTCCCCCTTTCCTGTCTGCTTCTTTGCCGCGGATTTTTCCGGTGCGGCCGGCGGCGGCGTTTTCTGCAGCAAGCCTTGTCCCGATGAATCCGCATCCTCATCAATCAATGTGCAATCCCACACCAGTTTGTGGACGCAAAACCACACAATCGCCAGCAGCACGATTCCCACCAAATAGGCCGGTTGGGTGCGAATCATGTAAAGCCATGTCGCCGCGGCCAGTCCCAGCCCGTAAACCGCCGCATGTTGCCGACTGCTCTCAATGGCGATGCGCGAAACCAGCACAATTCCGATGATGAACCAAAACATGACCCAGCAGAGGGTTCCCATCATTCGTCCCCGGTAAAACACCTCAATCAGGAAAAAACAGAGGCTTCCCGTCAACGCCATGATCAGCACCGGGGTCAGGGCCAGTGCCATGTAGTCGGAGACGGTTGGTTTCGGTTTGCTCATTTCACCTCACAATCGCTTCCGCGCACAGGTTGATGATTGATTCCTCGCTGCTGATCACCCTGAAATCGATTCCTTGCGCCAACAACATTTCCGCCCACTCCGGCGGACGCGCCCAGTCCGGCACCGCGTTCGCGTTGAATGAAACCATCACCGCCGTGACCGCAAACCCGCGCCGCGCCAAATCACCCAACGCCACCGCTATGCCTGGTGTCACCTTTCCCAAAACCGCCACCACCGTCGTATCGCGCGATATTTTGGAAACTTCCTCCGACACCATTCCCGCGAAATCCATTCCGTCGCCAGACTCAAGCCGTCCCAGCGCCGCCAGGATTTGCGTGAACCGGTCTTCTCCTTTGCCGGTCGCCACCATCACCGGCCGGAGCCGTGTGTTGGCCCCGACGCGCGTTACCCGGCGTTGCGCGTCGGCCCGGGTCAGGAATTCCGCCCGCCAGCCTTCCGCTTGAATCCGGTCCGCCGCATCGCGCCCGTTGCTAATGAACCCGATTTGCTGCCCCATCAAATAAACCGCGTTGGCCAGCGAGGCCACGGTCACAACGGCCAATTCCGCCGATCTCGCCGCCGCCTGGCCCTGGAAACTGCCGGCATGGAAATCAAGGAGGAAGGTCGCCCCGGTCACGCAGGTGCTTTCGTAAGTCCTGGTTTGCAATTGTCCGGCGCGCGCCGTGGCCCGCCAGTGAATGCGGTTAAGCGGATCGCCCTGCTGGTAGGGTCGGATGCTTGACATACGGGTTGGGTCCTCAAATAACCGGTGTGTCAAACGCATTTCTCCGATGGGCCGGCGCGAGGCCAGACTGTAACCTTCCAGCGGCAGCGCCTTGGGCAGCACCAGCACATAATGCGGCTCGGTCAGGATTTTGAAACGCCGGTGCAATCCGAACGTGTCCCCCGTCTCAACCAAAAGCGGCCCAAGCTGGTAATAGCCCCGCATCAAAAATTTCACCTGGTAGCCCAGCACTTTCGTTTCGCCGGGAGCCAATCGCGCCAGGGCCAGCCTCGCTCCTTCCGCTTTGAGCCGCAGCGGCATTTGTGTCAACGCATCGCGTGGCAGCGAATCCTCCAAAATCAGCCACGGCACCGGCATCCGCCCCCCGTTCCGCACTGCCACCTTGCACTCCGCGTTCGTTCCCATTTCCACCACGTCCTCCGGGCAAAAGCGCTGCGCCTCGATTTGCTCCGTCCAAATCCGCGTGAAGAACCGGCTCAACAACAGGATGCCCAGCAGCACATACATCGCGTATATCAGCAGGCTTAATTTGAGGACCAACCCCAATACAAGCAGGCCGATTGTGGCGAAAATCCATTTCATCTGGCCGGTCCCGTCGCCGGCATTTGCGGCACCGGCACGCTGTTTAATATTTCGTCCAGCAGCCCTGCCACGTTTTTTTTGCGCAACCGGTTTTCCGGCCGCAAGATCAACCGATGCCCCAAAACTTGCCGGGCAATGGCCTTCACATCATCCGGCATGACGAACTCGAAACCGTTCATCGCCGCGTAGGACTGCGCGCATCGCAGCAAAGCCATCGATGCCCGGGGGCTGCCGCCCAGCGAAACATCCGTATGCGTCCGTGTCGCCTGGATGATTTCCACAATGTAGCGGCTGATTTTTTCGTCCACATGCACATGCCTCACGGCCTTCTGGCATGCGATCACTTCCTCCGCTGTCACAACCGTTTCGAGCGCCTCAATCGGATGCCGCAATCGCAACCGGCGCAACATTGACACCTCCGCCTCCGTTGCCGGATAGCCCAGGCTCAACCGCACCAGAAACCGGTCCAATTGCGCTTCCGGCAGCGGAAATGTCCCCTCGTGATCTATCGGGTTTTGCGTCGCAATCAAAAAAAACGGCGGCATTAAATCATAGTTGACACCATCCGCCGTGACTTTCCGTTCCGCCATCGCTTCCAGCAAGGCCGATTGCGCGCGCGGCGTGGCCCGGTTGATTTCATCCGCCAGCACAATCTGGGCAAAAAGCGGCCCTGGGCGGAACTCGAATTCGGTGGTCTTTGGATTAAAAACGGAACTGCCTGTGATGTCCCCCGGCAAAAGGTCCGGCGTGCATTGGATGCGCTTGAACGAGCAGCCGATGCTCCGGGCCAGCATGGTCTTCGCCACTCCGGTTACATCTTCCAGCAAAACGTGCCCCTCGGCAAAATAGGCTGCGAGCGTGAAGGTAATCTCCGCCCGTTTCCCGACGATCACCTTCTCTATATTGTCAATAATCCGATTGGCGACCGGTTCCACCGGCGACCCGCCCGGCTCCCTTGCCTTGGGGTTTTTGAATTTGGGAATCTGAATCGTGTCCGGCTCCACCATCTCCAGCCGCGTCGGCGCGTTGCAATTCGGACAGACGACCTGCTGCCCTGCCAATTCCGCCGGATGTTCAATGTGCTGTCCGCATGAAACGCAAATGCTTTTGGCCATGCCTGAAAACTACCGCAACATCTTCAAACAGGAAAGCGCGGAGAATTCCCCGGCCCGGCGCCTTTACGGAGTCTTAAGCCTGCTTCAAACGGGCGCCTTTTGGGGTGTCCTCGATAATCCAGCCCTCTTTTTTAAGTTGGTCGCGCAATGCGTCCGCAAGTTTGAAGTCCTTGACCTTGCGCGCTGCGTTGCGCTGTTCCAACAAAGCCAGCAAAGCCGGCGGCGCTCCAGCCGCCTCAACCGGGGCCAGGCCCAGGACGGTTGCCACTTTTTTCCACGCGGCCAGACTCGCCGCGGCCCGCATGGGGGACAATTCGCCGGATGCGGCCAGTTTGTTGTTGTAGCGGACCCATTCAAAAACAGCGGCCCAGGCGGCAGAGACGTTGAAATCATCGTCCAGGGCGGCGGCAAATTCGACTGGCAATTTTTCATCGGCCACGACGGTGGTTCCGGCGGCAATGCTGGTTAGCTTGTTGACACATTCATCCAGACGGCCCAGGGCGGCGCGGGCGGCTTTGAGGCCGTCGAGGGTAAAGTTGAAGGATTCGCGATAGTGGGCGGTCAGCAGCAAGTAACGAATTTCGCGGCCGTTGAAACCTTTGGCAAACAAATCGCGCAGGGTGAAGAAGTTGCCGAGCGATTTGCTCATTTTCTTCCCCTCCACCAGAAGATGCGCGCCATGCAGCCAGTATTTGACAAACGGCTGGCCGGCTTCCCGCGGGACGGCGCCTTCGCTTTGGGCGATTTCATCCTCGTGATGGGGAAAGATGAGGTCTTCGCCGCCCATGTGCAGGTCGAAGCTGGAGCCGAGCAATTTCATACTCATGGCGCTGCACTCGATGTGCCAGCCGGGACGGCCTTCGCCCCAGGGGCTGGGCCAGAAAATGTTGCCATCCTCCGGCACCCGCGCCTTCCACAAGGCGAAATCCGCCACAGATTCCTTGGCGTATTCGTCGCTGGCCACGCGTTCGCCGGGCCGCATTTCCTCGAAGTTCAATTTGAGCAACTGCCCATAGCGGCAGCCGCAGCCCTGGTATTTTTCGATGCTGAAATAGACCGATCCGTCCGGCGTGCGATAGGCGATACCGCGGGCGACCAGTTTCTCAATCAACGCAACAATATCCGGGATAAACGCGGTGGCGTGAGGGGTTTCGTGCGGACGCAGACAGCCGAGGGCCTGAAAATCCTCAAAAAAGGCCGCTTCGTAACGCGCGGTGTAGTCGTGCAAGGTCGTATGAGAGTCAGCCACACGGCGGATGATTTTGTCCTCAACGTCCGTGATGTTCATGACGTGACGGACGGCATAGCCCTTGAATTCCAAGGTGCGCCGGACGAGGTCGGTAAAAACGAAGGTGCGGAAGTTTCCGATGTGGGCAAAATCATGAACCGTCGGTCCGCAGCAATAAAGGCCGACCCGTTTTGCGTCCGCTTCGCGGGGGACAAATTCCTGCACCGAGCGGGATAGAGTGTTAAAAAACTTTAACGACATGGGGAAATTGGTATCCCGTCTGCCCGGTTAATTCAATCCCGCAATGCATAAAACAGGCTCTGACGGGAGAAGGTCAGGCCTCGCCTTCGATTTCTTTCGGTGCGAGGGGCTGGTTTTTCAGCAGGCGAAGCTTTTGTTTCTGCATAGCCGCCGCCTGTTTTTCGACTTCGCTTGTTTCAGGTTTGAGCAGGCGCTGCTGCAAAGCCGCCATCTGGCGGTCAATGTATTTATCCCGCAAAATTTTCAGAATGCTGTCGCGGGTGGCCTGGCCTTTTAGATTCTTTTCGGCCAAACCGGGGTGGCTCTCGGCCAGAATTTCTGTAACCAGATTTCGCCATTCCGGGTTCTCCAACTGGGAGAGCCACGCGGCAACGCCCGGCCACGAATTATTCGCGCCCGCCACGAATCGTTGCGAGACAATTTCCCGCGTCATGGGATGCATAAGCCAATCCAATTCCAAGCGGGCCGCCACCCAAGGCACGTAATCGTCGCTCTCCAGCAAAAATCGCAACAGCCACATTTCGACCGGAGACGGCCGGGGCATTTCCGAAGCGGGCGCGGGGGCCGTTTCGTCTTCTTCGATCACGGCTGCGCCGGGGATTTTTTTGAATTCATCCCGCACCGATTGGGCGGCAACGCCCAGGCGCACTGCGGTTTTTTGCGCATATGTGTCAAGTAAAACATCGTTGTTTGTCTTGTTAACCGCCTCCGCCATCGCCTGCACGATGGCTTGGCGGCCGCGATCGCTCGCGGCGTCATTCAGGGTGCAGAGGCGGTCGAGATAAAAATCGAAGAAGCCGCGCGCGTTTTCCATCAACCGGGCAAAGGCCGGGCCGCCTGATTCCTTGATGTAGCTGTCCGGATCGTGCGGGGCGGGCAACGCGGCGACACGGATGGCCAGACCGGAGGCGAGCAGGCTGTCGAGCGAACGGACGGCGGCGTTTTGCCCCGCGTTATCCGAGTCAAAGCAGAGAACGACTTCCTCCACATAACGCTTGAGAATGCGCGTGTGATCGGCGGTCAGGGCCGTGCCTTGCGGGGCGACCACATTCGTGACACCCGCCATGAAACACGCGATCAGGTCAAGCTGCCCTTCGCATATGATGGCCGATTGTTTGTCCAGCAACGCCCGCTTCGATTTGTCCAGGCCGAACAGGACCTTGCCTTTGGTGAAGATGGGGCTTTCCGGCGAATTGACATATTTGGCGGTTTTTTCGTCGCCGGACAGCACGCGTCCGCTAAAGCCGATGACCCGGGCCTGTTCATCGCAAATCGGGAAGATGAGACGTCCGCGGAACCGGTCGTAAAAATGGTCAGTTCCCTCCTTGCGCAGGATCAAACCGGATTGTTCCATGACCGGCGTCTCAAAATGTTTGCTCTTGGCCCAATTGACGGTGTCATCCCAGGCTTCGGGAGCGTAGCCGAGACGGAAAAGTTGGATTGCCTCCTGCCCCACTCCGCGCCGGGCCAGATAGTCGCGCGCCACTTGAGCGGCGGGGTCGGAGGCAAGGGCGGTTTGCCAGCGTTGGGCGATCTGCTCATGAATTTGGAGCAGTTGATCCTTGAGATGTCTTATTTCGGGATGTCCGGACTGCTGGTCCATTTCCAGCGGAATGCGCGCCCGTTCGGCCAGACGGCGGACAGCGTCAGGGAAGTCAATATTTTCGTATTCCTTGACGAAGGTGAAAACGTCTCCCCCTTTGTGACAGCCGAAGCAGTGGAATATTTGCTTGTGCGGATTGACGTTGAAGCTGGGCGTCTTCTCCTTATGAAACGGGCAGAGGGCAATAAAATTCGTCCCCGCCCGTTTTAACGGGATGCTGGCGCCGATGACGTCAACGATGTCACTGGCGGCGCGAACTTGTTCGAGCGTTGCGGGAGAAAAGATTCCACCCATGGCCGGCAAGGGTTATTTTTTCTGGGCGCCGGGGTCTTTGGGGGCGCTCAGAATGGAGTTGATGATTTCTTCGCGCTTTTGGGCGATGGTTTTGGCGGGGGTGCCCCCGGTGACGGACGCAATAAGGATCGGGTGCAGGTTGTCTTCAATCAATCGTCCGGTAAACGACTCCACCAACACCGCCCGTTGCACCGTGCCATAGGTGGGAAAACGAATGTCCTCAAAATTCTTCTTCTGCATTTGCTCCGTTTCCGCCAACTCCGCCGCGCTGTAAACCCGTGAATTCATGAGCGCGCAGACGAATATGAGCATGCAGGCAAACCGGATCAACCCGGCCAGCATCCCCAGATAATATTCAGCGCGTCCGAAAAGGTCGCTGCCGGTCAATTTTTCGCCGATGACGTGCTTGAACCACAGGATGACGAGGTGGACGCCAAATGCGACTGAGAGATAAGCCGAGATGTTTGACCAGAGATGATTGAAAGCGCCGTTGGCGTTGTTAAAAATGACGGTGGCCAGCGGGCTGTAAAAAAAGCCGGCCAAAATAACCATGCCCACCCATTGGAGGGTGGGTAAAAGCTCCTGGGTCAGACCGCGATGGCGTCCGCGCAGGATCCCGACCAGAAGCCAGACAACTACTATCACATCGACGTAGTTGAAATGAGTTGGTGGAAGCGCTGCCGTTAACATAAATCAAGCGTGAAGGTAGCATTTCCCCTGCCCTTGACGAGGCTTTTTTGCGGCAAACCACGGAAACATCACGGGTGCTGCTCAAGCCATTTGCGAATGGCGCCGGCTTGTTCGGAATGGGGATCAATCAGGCTGAGCGCCGTGTTATATTGATCGCGGGCCAGTTTCGGCCGGCCAAGATTGTCCGCGTAGTAATTTCCCAATAACAAATACGCCCTGATTTCACGCGGATGCGTGCGGATTAATTTGCTCAACTCGTTGGCGGCGTCCTGAAAATATCCCTGCTTGCCCAACACCCAGGCAAAAGCGTAACGGGCGTCGGCCGAATTTCCCTGGTTGGCCAGCGCCTGACTCAGGGCGTCCAGCGCCGCCGTATATTCCCTCGCGTCAATGGCAGCCAGCCCCAGCGCCATCCCGGGGTCAAAATAGGTGGGGTCGGCCTTGATTGCGTTTTGATAATCCCGCATGGCTTCCGCCCGGCTGGCGGCGTGATGGCCCTGATCGGTCAATTGTTCGGCCAGTTTCCGGTTGCCCGGAATGGGCGTGACCGGCAACGGATAGGAATAACGCTCAATGTTCAAGTTTTCGGCGACAGGCGGCGGTTGCTGCAACTCCGCGGGTTCTTCCTTTTTGGGCTTGCCGGCAAACCATTTCAGCGGATTGATTTTCTGCGTGAAGGTGTTTTTTTGGGGCTCCGGCAGCGGGGTTCCGGTGGGTTCAACCAGATTGTCCGGCAGAGTCGGATTCTCCTGGGCAGGAGCGGATACTGTTTGTTTGATAGTAGCCGCGGGCGGATTGGACAAGGGCGGATTGACGGACGGCTTTGAAGGCGGCGCGACTGCGGGAGCCGGAGGTTTGCGGAACGCCGGGGCTGGCGGCGGAACCGGGGCCGACGTCGAAACTGCCAGGGTTTCCGTTTTGCGCGTTTCGACGACCACGACGGGAGCGGGCTTGGAAACGGGCTTCTCCGGAGCCGGTTGGACCTGGCGGGGCGGGCTGGTATTGGTGATGACCAGAGGCGGCAGAGAGGGATGTTCGGTCGGATGGGACGTGATGGTGATCCTTAAATCCAGATCCAATTGGCGGGCCACTTTCCCGACTTCCGCAATCTGCGGCGGCGCCGGTTGCAGCGCGAGGTATTCGTGGTATCGATCCAAAGCCTCCCGGGGTTCGTCGGCATAACGTTGCAATACGATGGCCAGGTTGAGGATGGCCGGCGCATAATGGGCATCGCGTTGCAGCGCGCGTTTCAAAAAACCGACGGAATTTTTCACCGCCTCCGCGCGGGAAGCGCGGGATTGCAGGGAGATTAATCCCAGCGCGTTGGCGGATTCCGCCGTGCCGCCCAATTGTTCGGCCTTTTCGAAATCACGCCTGGCATTATCCATCAGCCGGCTTCTTTCCGAACCGGCGCGTTCCATGGCCAGATATAAATTGGCCCGGCCTAAAAGCACAAATCCATTGATGTCCTTCGGATGGGCGGTGGCATAAGCCGTGAAACAATCGACGCCGCCGGCATAGTTGGTCCGCTCCAAACACAGGCAACCCAGGTTGTAATCAGCCGCCCAAAGCCCGCGGTCAAGGGTCAGGGCCTGCCAATACGCGCGCTGGGCGGCATCGGGCCGGCCCGCGCCATGGTAAGCGAGACCGAGGAGATTCCAGGCAACGGCCTGCACTTTTGGGGGAGAACCGCGTAAAAGCTCAACGCCCTCGCTCAGAACCGGTATGGCGTCGGCACAGCGTCCGCTGTCAATCAGGCGCTCACCCTTGCGAAGGTCCCGCGGGCCGGCCGGACCGCAAGCGGTAAAAAATGTCACCATGATGACAGCGACGGATGTAATGACCCCAGTTCGCTTTTTTATCGTCAACATCTATGTGGTTGGTAGCATCCAATGCTGGTGGAGTCAAGAAAAGGCAACATACAATTGAGAAAGATTTTGGTCTATTTTTGGGCGTGTCCGGCGGTGATGTTTTCATTCTGTGCCCACGCGGCGGACACCCCTGCGGCAGGCGAATCCGGGGCGCGGGCCAGGATTGTCGTCGTCGGGAATCCCGGTGCCATGGTCGCTTTCGAGCCGCAGGAGGCGATTGTGCAAGGCATGGTCGATCAGGGGATACTGAAACTGACCGGAAAACCGGCCTTGAAAGAAGCGTGGCGGACCTTTGTTTCTCCAAAGGACGTGGTGGGCATCAAGGTTTATTCCGGTCCCGGCGCCAACAGCGGAACGCGTCCCGCCGTGGTGGGCGCAGTGGTGAAGGGACTTTTGCGAACCGGCCTTCCCCCGTCCCATATCATTATCTGGGATAGACGGTTGCTGGACCTGCGCCTGGCGGGATTCGACGCGCTGGCGCAACATTATAAAGTCCGGCTGGCTGGCGCCACCGACTCCGGGTTCGACGACACGGTCTATTATGACAGCGCGATCATGGGATCGCTGTCCGCCGGCGATCTGGAATTTGACCGGGACGGCAAAACCACCGGACGCCGCTCCTACCTGAGCAAACTGGTGACAAAGACCGTGACAAAAATCATCAATGTCTCGCCGTTGCTGAACCACAACCTGGCCGGCGTATGCGGAAACCTCTACAGCCTGTCCATGGGGAGCATTGATAACACACTGCGTTTCGAAGGCAGCGCGGAAAGACTGGCCACAGCCGTGCCGGAAATTTACGCCAAACGGGCATTAAGCGACCATGTGGTGTTGAATATCACCGACGCGCTGATTGGCCAATACCAGGGCGAACAAATGAGCCTGCTGCATTATTCAACCGAGCTAAACCAGATTTGGTTCAGCAAAGACCCGGTGGCTCTCGACGTAACCGCCATCCGCGAACTCGATCAGGAACGGCAGGACCGGGACCTGCTGCAAGGCAATGACAATCCGGACCTTTTCAAAAACGCATCATTCTTCCTGGAATTAGGCGTCTCCGACCCGGCCAAAATCCAGATTGAAACGATCAAATAAGCCGGATTCCGCGCTAGAATAATTCCTTCTGCGCCGGACGGAAAGGCGCGAAGGATTTCCGGTGGATCGCGCAAGGCCCCAACGCCGCAATCGCGGCCATGTGTTCCTGTGTGCCATACCCCTTGTGAGCCGCAAATCCATAGCCGGGATATTTGGCGTCTAATTGCACCATCAACCGGTCCCGGCTCACTTTCGCCAGAATACTGGCCGCCGCTATCGTGTAGCTTAACGCGTCTCCCGACACAATCGCCGTCTGCGGCAACGTCATTGACTTCACTTTTAACCCATCAACCAGTACATGCTGCGGCGCCGGATTCAACCCGGCCAGGGCCAGATTCATGGCTCGATGTGTCGCCTGCAAAATATTAATCTGGTCAATCACTTGTTCCGACACCTGCGCCACGGCGTAACTCACTTCCGGGCGCGAGGTCAGTTCTGCAAAGAGGGTTTCGCGCAATTCCGGGCTGAGTTGTTTGGAGTCGTTCAGTTTTTTCAGCGGCTTGGGCAATCCGCCCAATATCCAATCCAACGGCAGCACTGCCGCCGCCGCAAAAACAGGACCCGCCAACGGCCCCCGGCCCGCTTCATCGACCCCGGCAATGCGCGTCATCCCCTGCCCCACCAGGGCCGACTCGAAGCGAAAACGTTTGGGTTGGACTGTTGGCAAAGGCTGAAAAAGTTAAGGACTGGGGCGACGAAATACTTTGAACGCGGACGCTTGATCGACAGGCTTGATGACGATCTCGTCAATATTCACATGCGGCGGGCGGCTCGCGACCCAAACCAGCGTGTCCGCGATGTCCTCCGCTGAAAGAGGAATCATGCCCTGATAGACTTTGTCGGCCCGGGCCGCGTCGCCTTTAAATCGGACGTTGGAGAATTCCGTCTTGGCCAGACCGGGGTCGATGGTGCTAATGCGGATGCCGGTGCCGTTTAATTCAAGGCGGAGGGACTGGGTGATTTTCAATTCGCCGGCCTTGGCCGCGCAATAGGCGGCGCCGCCTTCGTAAGCCGTCCGGCCTGCCACGGAACCGATATTCAAAATCGAGCTTCCGGCATCCTTGGGGATGAGCGGGAGCGCGGCGCGGACCATGCGCAAAATGCCGAGAACATTGGTTTGGAACATCGTTTCCCAATCCTCATCCTTTCCGGTGGCGACGGGGTCCAGGCCGTGCGCGCCGCCGGCGTTATTGATCAGAATGTCAATGGCGCCGGTTTTCGTTTCGGCCCATTTTACAAATTCGTTCACACTGGCGGTCTTGCTCACATCCAGGACATGAAAGTGGGCTTCGGGCGCGCCGGCTTGGCGGGCGGCGTCGGCAACCGTTTGAAGGCGGTCGAGGCGGCGCGCGCCGAGAAGCAATTTGCAATGTTGCGCGGCAAAAGCGCGGGCGGCGGCCGCGCCAAAACCGCTCGATGCCCCCGTGATCAAAACCGTTTTACTAGTCAATGAGAATTTCATGTTTCAGCCTTTGTTTTATTTCAGTTTTTAGCCTTTTCAGTCGGCTTGATCCAGATTGAGTGCGCCGCCACCTCGACGGACTGTCCATCGACCGTTGTCCGCGCAGGTTTGCCGGTGGAGTTGTAGATGAACGCTTGCCGGTCGCGTCGGCAAGTCCACAAGCCGTCAATCTGCCCGTCCACCCCCTTGAGACCGGCTAAAATCTGCGCCAGCTCCAGGCGCCACGAACCGCCCTGACCGCGCGCCGAAAGCTCCGTCACCGGCTTCGGCGCGATCCATGGGCGGCCCTCCACATCCTGCGTCCCCAGTTTCCCCACCGTCACAATTAGTCCGCCCGCCTTCTGAAAACGGTCGATTTTATCCAGAATCGGACGGTCAATTATGTTTCCTTGGAAAAGGATCAACGCCTGATAGCGGGACGTCTTGAGCGCGCCATCCCCGATCAATAATTCGTCCAAAACATCGAAGTCGCAGACATCACGCAAAGCGGTGGCGGCGCCGATGGTGAGCGACAGGTCGCCTCCCAACCGGTAGAGCGTCGTCGGACCGTAAACCGCCACTTGCGTTTCGCCCGGTTTGCCGGTGAAAAGCCCGACGTACTGCCGCATGGACGCGGCGTGCGACTCGAATTGATAACCGAAAAATTGCGCCGCCCCGCAGGAGGCGTCGCAGAACATGCGCTGTACAAAACTTGTCTCATCCAAATTTCCCGCCGGTTCCGTTCCCTCCTTTACGCCGCAAAATTGGTAAGCCGTGCCAACCCATTTATCGGCAAAAATCGCGCCCATGCAATCCGCCGGTTGCAGGACAATCGGATAACGCCGGGCCATGCGGGCGTAACCCGGACAATACGTCCCCCAGGCAATCGGGTTCACCCCGCCGCAGGAACCGCCCGGCTTCAATCTCACCTTTTGCGCCGGAAAATATTTCAAGACCGTGCGCACGGATTGCTCCGCGAAATCAATGATGGCCTGGTGATACCAGCCGATGAAATCCAGCCAGCGCCGCCGGTCCTGCGGGGTGGAAAAGGCCGCCGGGGAAGGCGTGAATTTTCCTCCGGACAACTCCGGCGGCGGACGCACGCTGTCAAATGAATCATATTGGCCGCCCCAGGCGCGATTGAGCGCGGCCGCGCTTGAATACTTTCGTCGCATCGCCTTTTGCAAGGCGGCGACGGCATATTTGTCCCCGCACCAATAACCCTCGTGACAATGCCCCATGTTCACCCAGTCCGGCACGGCAAGGGGATAATTGCCTTCGCCATAAGGCCCCATGACGCAGGCATAAACATCATCAATCCGGTCTCCAAAATGGTCGCGCAGGTTCTTGTAAAAATGATCGTACCACTTGAGGGTGCGGGGATCGAAGGCTGACAGGTAAAACGTTTCCTGGTTGTGCTCCAGGCAACGCATCAGGGTCCGGTCCTCCGGCTGCCCGCGCAACCACAGCGGTGGAAACTGCACCCAATCATAAACCACATATTTCAGCCCCGCCCGGTGCAACGCCTTTTCCATCGCATCATGCTGCTCCCAGTTCCATTGCCCCGGGGCCGTTTCCACCGCGCCCCACCCGATGTAATCCTCGTATGCCGTCAATCCAAGCGACTTCAAGCGGGCCAGGCTTTCCGCCGACGGCGGCGCTTCCCGCGCCCCCGCTCGCGGCGCCGCGCCCACGGGGGATGCTTGAATGTAAGAGACAGACAGATTCCCCGTCGAAACGTTCCATGGCCGGCCGTCAAAAGGCGCGTTGGATTGCGCGGCAACTCGCCAGGCCGGCCAGAGCGCAAAAACGAGGAGAACCCATCTCATTTGCGCGGCGCCTTCCGCGCCATGGCCGCAAATTCGCCCGCCAGCCGCGTTAATTCCGTCCAGTTCTTTTCCCGCAGGATTTTGGATGAAACCAAGGACGACCCGACGCCGACCATGGGACATCCCATGGCAAAAAACTCCGGTCCCGTCTTCAAATTCACTCCGCTGGTTGGAACCACTTTCAAATGCGGCAAGGGCGACAGCACCGCTCCCACATAAGCCGGGCTTACGGCGGGAAATATTTTGACAAAGTCCGCCCCAACCTCGTAAGCCGCCTGCGCTTCCGTGGGCGTGAAGGCTCCCAGAATGCACACCCGCTCCGCCCCCTGACAAACGCGCGCGATTTCCGGGATCATGATCGGCGTCACCACAAATTCCGCCCCCGCCCTGATTGCTTCGAGACATATCACGGGGTTCAGCACCGTGCCAACGCCGATGACCGCCCGCGACCCGAATCGCCGGCAAACCTCCCGGATCATCTCCAGCGCGTTGGGCGTCGTCATGGTGATTTCCAGGGCGTTTAGTCCGCCGGCCAGCAACGCTTCGCAGGCAGGCATGACCTCATCGGTATGATGCGCGCGCACCACAGGAATGACACCAGGATTTAAAAGTCGGGCAATAATTTCAGAACGCATTGACATCTGGCCAGAATAGTTTTCCCAACCGGCCCGGCAAGCCAAAATCCTCCTCCCGCCCGCCGCCATGGAATTTGGCTGGTTTACCCTGACGTCGTTTGATAGGATGAACTCATCACGAAAAAAGCAAAGGTTTCGCTTCCAATCACACGCGCGGGGACTGCGTCCGATGGCGCGCCAGGCGCGCTGGCTTGGTTCGGCGGCATGACGGATCATTGTTATGATTACGCGGCAGCGGCCAAGGCGCAGGGCCGGCCCATCGTGGGCATCCTGTGTGAATTCACTCCGCGCGAAATAATCCTGGCCGCCGGGGCGGTGCCGGTTTGCCTGTGCGGCGGATCGGCCGCGACCATCCCCGCGGCGGAACAATTCCTGCCGGCCAATCTGTGTCCGCTCATCAAATCCACCTTCGGTTATCACGTCGCCGGAAATAATCCGTTTCTGAACTGGTCGGATTTGGTCGTGGCAGAGACCACCTGCGACGGGAAAAAGAAAATGTTCGAGCTGATGAGCGCAACCAAACCGATGTATGTGCTCGAACTGCCGCAAAAAGCCCGCGAAACCGACGCGCTCGAGCATTGGACGCAGGAAGTGCGCAAGTTCAGGGAGCATATCGAACAACGGTTTCAAACGCGCATCACAGACGAAAAACTGCGCGATGCCGCCCTGCTGATGAACCGCGAACGCCGATTGAGGCGGGAACTGGCCGGTCTGCTGGCGCGCGATCCGCCACCCCTGACCGGGCGGCAATTGCTCGAATTCAAAAGCCTGATCTCGGGCATCGAAGCGGATCTTCAGCAGTATGAACGCGCCTTCCAATTCTTCGGCGGCAAACCTGGCTCCGCGCCGCCCGGCCTTGGGAAAATCCGTGTGTTGCTGACTGGCGTGCCGATGGTTCACGGCGCGGAGCGGGTCCTGGAACTGATCGAAGGCGCCGGCGCGGTGGTGGTCGCGATGGAGAACTGCACCGGCTTGAAACCGATACTTGACGATGTGGATTTGGACGATCCCGATCCCCTTCGCGCCATCGCGCAGAAATACTATCACCTGCCCTGTTCTGTGATGACGCCAAATACCCGGCGTCTGGAAACGCTTCGCTCGCTGGCGGCGAAATTCCGTCCGCACTGCGTCATTGAACTCGTCTGGCAAGCCTGCCTCACCTATGACGTTGAATCGTTCCATGTCCGCAAACTCGCCGGGGAGGAACTCCGGCTGCCATACCTGAAAATCACGGCCGGTCTGGCTATCCTATTGACGCAACCTGACTCAATGGGTAGTGCTTGGTG
>CAZLEE010000033.1:0-29058 GCA_964558455.1 uncultured Verrucomicrobiota bacterium
CTCGCAACCCTGGGCTGAATGATTGCAATCCTTTCAGGATTGCCAGTAAGCGGGGCGCAAAGATCAAGGGCGATGGCGGTGTTGTGGACGGTGTGGACAGAAAGGACGGAATGGACTTGGTGGACGGGCGCGGACTGGGGGATGGGGGGGGCGGAGATTAGGTGGGGCCTTTTGACTCAACTCCTACGGAGTTGAATCAATTCGTGATCTTTTCCCAGGGTAACTCGTTCCTCGCAACCCTGGGCTGAATGATTGCAATCCTTTCAGGATTGCCAGTAAGCGGGGTGTAAAGATCAAGGGCGAAGGCGGTGTTGTCTTCGACCAGCGATTCAGTTTGGGGAAGCATAAACATTTGCCGCCAGTCCGATGCTGAGCAGAACCCCGAACAGCGGGAGCAAAAATAATCTTCTCATAATTCGTCAAAACCTGCATCCACTGCATCCAAAAGCAGCGAACGCTTCTTACAAATTTTTCTCATTTATTTTCCACCGCATGGCGGCCAATCCAACCGAAATGAACCATGCCATGGGTGATCTTTAATGGCTGTTTTGCAATCTGGCCATGGACAAAATCCAGACGCCGGGCGGGGGCGGGGGCGGATCATTCGGGCTTCGCCATGTTGGCTGGAACGTAGCAGGGCCATGGAAGGATTCCTCGCCGAAGATCATGTAGTCATCGGTGGCGAGCATCCAGGCGCCGGAAGGATTGACCGGAGGGACGCCATTCGGGGCGTCAAATTTCAGGCCCAGCTTTTGCGGGGATTGGGCTGCGGGAGAGAAGCGATAAAGCGCGGCGTGGTATCCGTCTTTGGCCACAAATTTTTCGCCGGTAATCAGATGTTGCCGCTCATCAATGATGTCCTCGTGCTGGGAATGATTTTCGAGCAGGAACAAATCGGATTTCCGCGAGGCGGCAGGCATGTTGCGGAGATACGATTTTGGCTTCCAGTTCCAAGCGGGGGCCGAAGAAGGGGCGGCTGTTGCGTTGGGCCGGGAATAAAAATAGGGATGCTGGGGGCCCGGGCCAGTGTAAGGCTGAGAATTGGCAGACGGAGAATAATTGGGGCGGCGGGGGTCGAACGAATTTTGCGCCAGACAAAGCTCGGGGGCATTGCCTTCAGCAGTTAGACGAATCAGGCTGGTTGTCCCGCGATCGTTGCCGAAGGCGAGGAACAGGATGGCATCCTCAGAAATGGAGGGCGGCAGGGCGGTGGGCGCGTCGGCAAATTTGCGCCAATCGTTGTTGGTCCAAGTGTAAAATCCGCCCGGGATGGCGAGCCGGAGCGAATGTCCCGGTCCTTCAAACAAGACCGGCCTGCCCAGGTCTTGCGTATCCAAAACGGAGACGGGCGGCCGGCGGCGCGAACTGGCCAAGAGCCGGGTTGAATTGCCGTTATCCAGGATTTCAAAAATCTGGGTCATGTCGGCGGCATACAGGTGTCCGCCAACATTGAATAACCCGTGGTTATCGCCGTCGGAAACGGGGAGGGTGATCCACTTTCTGGAATTGAGGTCGTATTTTTTGGTCTGACCACTATTGCAAGTCACAATCTGGCCGTGCCAAAGGGTGGTATGATGGTAAGAAGGATTATTTGCCACGAAATCCGTTTCCGCCCCGCCTGCCACATCCCAATGCCCAGTTCCGGGGTCGAGAACGGCCACGCCGGGGCAGGAGACGTTCCGGGTGCCCTGCCACTTTCCCTGCGCATTGAACGAATAAACAAACAGTCCGTATTGCAGGTCCAACACAAGTTTCCCCTCCACCCAGTGATGTCCGGAAACGGCGAATCCGCCAAAATCGCTGTTGGTGGGTTTGAATCTTTGCAAAATGTTCGCCGGGATTGCGGTGAAACGGTTTACGGTCAGGATGGTTGACACCGGTTCTGCGGCAGAGGCGGGAGCGGGCGAAGGCGCGGGTGATGACGCGATCGGTTGCGGGGCAGGCATCGGGTGCGGAGTCTGCGCCAAGGGTGACGTTTGTGCCGGCGGCGGGGTTGGCGCCGGGTTGAGGATTCCGTTCAAGTCATCTTCCATACGATCCATGTCCCTAACAGCAATTTTGGTCCATTGATTGGTTTTAGCCTGCATTTCTATGAGGTTTGATTTGTAAGAGGCAAATAAAGGCCGGATTTCGAGCGCCTGGGCTTTCGAATAGTCACGGAAACTAAAGTCGAATGTGTGACAGAACAGATTCGGTTCGTAGGGGCAGTTGGTTCTCAGAAACTGTTTTTGCGCTTCGAACTCCTGGAGGTGCTTGTTTTCTTTAATACTCAGAAGCCGTTGGCGCTCATTTTCTGCAATTATTTTTTCGCACTCGTCGTCCTTGGCGGCCACTTTGGGGCCGTATTCTTGACGAAGGCGATTTGCGGATCTGGGATCAAGATGCATACGAAAACGGCCCCCGTCATGGCCGCCGAACCAATTGACTTCTATATCCCGGAGGGCAAACCGATTTTCGACAAGCAAATCCATCATCTTGGTGAAGGCGGCATCCTGTTGCTGGGTGTTGGTCGCGGCGGTGTAGTTGAGGGCTTTTTCTTCCCATCGCCATAGGATATTGGTGGAGGCGCCCAGTTCCCCGAGGAAATTGTTCCAAACGGCGGGAAGGCGGCGCCGGTCGTTTTCATTCCATCCAATGAGCCTTGGACGTCCATCGGGCGGGGCACAAAGATGCCAATACATACGCTGAAAAACAGGCTTGTCCATCAACCTGCGGTAAAGAGCAAGGGTGTCTTCCGGTTTCTCCTGCCAGTAACGGCCCCAATCAATTTCGCACTCCCACAGGCTGTAATCGTCTCCCTCATGATAACTGTCGCTGACAATTGACGACGAAGAAATCAAATCAGCCACGGAACGGGTCGCCGCCCGCAGTTCGGCCAATTTATCGGAGACAGCGGTTTGCGCCGACGGGACATAATCGAAATGTCGCAGGACACCGGATGCGGTATTCATGGCGCTAACGCCCAATGAATACCAATTTATGTCGGAACGGCTCCGTGGAAGCCACTGAATTTTACCCGGGGGCGAGGCTTGAGTAAATTGGTAGTAGATTCTCAACGCATACAAGGCGGTGTCGCAATACTTCGGGTCGGGTGTTTCGTTGATGTTGACATAACGATCCTTTTTTCCCCGCACGAAACGGCCGCTTCCCGGCGGAAGCACGTCCGGCACCTCGCGAAGATAGGCTTGCACCCGGAGCGCCGCAGACTGCAAATCCCTTTTGCCCAGCGCCCAGGCGGACTCCACGGCGGCTTGGGCTTCGGGATAGATGCCCCACTTCAGCGCCCATTGGGCTTCGTCGTAATATTGGGCGGCTTCCGCGGCGGGGTTCCAAGCGGGGCTGGTTGCGCTGATTTTCAGCGATTCGTTTACCTTGGCGGCCAGTTGGTTGACAAGTCCGGCGAAGTCGGCGCGGCTGCCGCTGACTTCCATCGGCAACGGAGCGGCGCCTTTGGGCGGGGTCAGCCGCGCGGAAAGAGTGATGGTGTCTTTGTTGTAACCGTTTTGGTCAACGACCGCCTCAAGCAAATAACTGCCGTTCCAGAAGGCTGACTCGTCCAGATTCAACGCCTTCTCCTCCGCGAGCGATTGCATGCGTTCCCGTTCCAGGACGAAGAATCGCGGTTCGCGGGACAAGCGCTCGATGGTCAATAGTTTTAACTGGCGCTCCACCTCCGGCGCGGCGTCCGATTGCGCGGCGCAACGGAGATTGACCACGGAAATGGGGATGGCGTCCTTGGCGAGCAGGGACAACTTGGGCAGCAACGGCTGCAAATGTTTGGCGTAGAAATCGGACCATTCCTGCAAGCCGTCGGACGAGACGGTGATTTGTTCGGCGGAAAGCACCACGCCCGGTTTGACGGCGATCAACCGCGCGGTCAGATCGAAGGAACGGACACGGGGAGCAAAAGGCAACGCAACGGCGTTGGCGGGTTTGGAAACATCCAGGATGAGCAAGCCGTCCGCGCCGAGGATTTGGCCCAGTTTCAGCAGGTTCAGATTTTGGGCGGACAAGGCTTGTTCCTGGTAAACTTTGTTGATTTGGTCGCGCTCCAGCAGGTGAAGTTTGGGGTTGGAAGAGAGCGCGGCGGTCAGGAGGTCGGAGGCGTCCGCCGCGTCGGCGGACTCGGCCAGGATGGCCAGTTTGACCGGTTCCGACGGCTGGGCCGCCGACTGGAGGGCGAGACCCAGCAACACACAAAAGGCCAAAACATTTTTCATTTGTATTTCCGATGGAAGAGACGTGTCATTTTGTTGTTACCCGGTAGGACAATCAAGAAAACAGAATCCTTTGAAATAAATTCTATGATGAAAAACATGGCCGGAAGAGGCGCGGCGCTGGCTTGCCTGATTCTCATGGCTGCGCTGACGGGCGCGGGCGCGGCGGCGGTTGACTTGCGGGGGCTGATACAGGCGCAGTTGGGCGCCGGGAAAAAACGGGTGATCGTGCCGGCCGGCCGATACCTGGTCGCGCCGTCGCATGGGGTTTGCCTGGATTTCAGGAATCTGACCAACGTCGATATTGTGGCGAAGGGGGCGGAGATGGTTTGCACGGAGACGTCGCGGGCGGTGAATTTTGAGCATTGCCGGAATGTGCGTTTGACAGGGCTGACGGTGGACTACGATCCGCTGCCGTTCACCGAGGGACGGATCACGGCGCTGGCGCCGGACAAGAGCTGGGTGGAGTTCCAGGTGGCGGCGGGTTACCCGGCCTATACCGGGGGAAGCCGGGTGGAAATATTCGATCCGGCCACCGGCGAATTGCGGAGGGAGACGCGGGGTTGGGACATGAATTACACCACGACAAGCCCGGGACGGCACCGTTTGGGCAAGGGCAACGGATACCGGTATGACACGAATTGGGATATGGAGGAGCCGGGGGACATTTTGGTGGCGGATCAATGTTCGGCGGGCGGAACAAAAGATCACGCCGTGGTGGCGTCGCATTGCGAGGGATTGAAATTGGAGGAGGTCACCATCTACGCGTCGCCGTGTTTTGGTTTTTTGGAGTTGGACTGCAGTGGTTCGATTTACCGGCGCTGCCGGGTGGACCGGCGGTCTCCGGCGGATGATCCGGTGAAGCGGGAATTGCCGCGGTATCGTTCGCTGGACGCCGACGCCTTTCACAGCATCGGGGCGGTCAAGGGGCCGGCGATTCTCGGATGCACGGCGAAATTTCAAGGGGACGATTGCGTGAATATTCACGGGACATATGACCTGGTGACCGGCTGCAACGGGAACGAGGCGCGGGTGGCGGCGGTGCGCGAATTGGGCATCGAACCGGGCGATGACGTCCAGTTTATTCCCTACGCGGGCGCGCGGCCGCCGGATGGGAAGGCGGCAAAAGTCGAGCCGGACGGCGGGATAACCGAGGCGGAAAGGAAATTCATCCGGGCAATGCCGCTGGACGAAAACCTTCGGAAGGCGCTGCTGCGTCCGACGACGCGTTTTTTCAAAATCACGCTGGAGAAGGCGGCGGCGTTGCCGATGGGATCGGGCATTTGCGCGAGCGAACGGGAAGGCGACGGGTGCGAGGTGCGGGATTGCGATTTTGGCTTCAACCGGTCCCGGGGCATCATCATCAAGGCGAGCCATGCGAAAGTGACGGGCAACCGGCTCACCCATGATTGGATGGCGGCGGTGCTGGTCAGCCCGGAGTTTTTCTGGTGGCTGGAAGCGGCCTGCCCGTCCGATGTGGCGGTGGAAAACAATATAATTGACGGATGCCGGCGGACGGCGATTGAGGTGACGGCGCAAGGGGGCGATGGCAAACCTTTGGCGGCGGGCGCGCTGCGCGATGTTGTCATCCGCCGCAACACGATCAAAAATTCCCCGTGGCCCAACATCCGCGTCACATCCGCCGCCGGATTGGTTTTACAGAAAAACCGGCTGGACGCGACGAATAACGAGACGTTTTCCCCCGCCCTGTCGGTGCGCTGGCACTGGGGAACCAATCGTCCGGCGGCGGTGTTGTTGTCAGACGACGGCAGTAAATAAACGCGCCGCCCCGCCCTGCTTAGAGAAAGGAATCGGCGAGGCGGGCGGTGCCTTGCAAGGTGCGGGTGAGAAGCGGGCGGCGGGACCATTCGGCGGCGGTGAGCAGGGCGCTGTGGGCGAAATAATTTTCCTGGATGCGGCGCAGTTCGGCCACGAGACGGGCATCGTAAAGCACGAGTTCTATCTCGGCGTTGAGGGCAAAGGAACGGATGTCGATGTTGGCGGAGCCGATGAGCGCGACCTCGTTGTCAATAGTAAGGTATTTGGCGTGGAGAAAGCGGGGTTGGTAGAGATGGATATTCACGCCCGCGTCGAGCAGTTCGTCGTAAAAGGAGCGTTGGGCGAGCTGGGTGAGGGTTTGGTTGGCGTGGGCGGAAAGGACCAGATGGAGATCAACCCCGCGCCGGGCGGCGGAAAGCAGGGCGGCCAGAAAAGGCTCGTCCGGCACGAAGTAGGGCGTGGTCAACACGACCCTTTCGCGGGCGGCATACAGGAGGGTGATCATCAGTTCCTGGCCATTTTCGCGGCGGTAACCCGGACCGCTGGGGACAATCTGGCCGATGGCGCCGCCGATCCCGCCGGGTTCGGGAAAGGTGTCGGGATCGTCGGGGAGGTTGTTGGTTTCGAGGAAGCGGTCGGCCAGAAAGACGGCCTGCAATTGCCAGACGACAGGCCCGGTGAGTCGGACGACCATTTCCTCGTTGGGAAATTTGCGCACGAATTGGCCGTTGGTGATGTTTTGGGAGCCGGTGTAGCCGATCTGGCCGTCGATGACGGCGATCTTGCGATGGTTGCGCAAGTCGAACCGGGCGGCATTGCGGCGGAAAAGGCCGACAGGCAAAAGCGGGGTCATTTCCACGCCCCGGTTGCGCAGTTCCGGGGCCAGATCGTGCAAGGCGTGCTTGGAACCGACGGCGTCCATAAGGACGCGGCATTTCACACCGCGGCCGGCGGCTTGAATCAATGCGTCCGCCACGCGCCGGCCGGTGGCGTCGCGGTCGTAAATATAATACAACAAATGGACGTTGCGGCGGGCGGCGGCGATGTCGGCCAGCAAACGGTCAATCGAGGCGGAATAATCGGTCAGGATTTCGACGTTGTTGCCGCCAACGGGCGAGAAATCGCCGAGGCACGCGGCCAGATGGGCGAGCGGGGTGATGTTGGGGGGGAGGCTGGGCTGCCCGGAATAACAGGCCGGCATCTGTTCCTGGGCGGCGCGGATTTTTCGGGAGGCGCTGCCGATTCTGGCCAGTCTGTTTTTGGGCAGATAGATGCGGCCGACCAAGGCGTAACAAACGAGGCCGAGCCAGGGCAAAAGGAAAATAAGGAGCAACCAGGTGCGGGAAGCGGCGGCGTTGCGCTGGCGCGGCACGTAAACCAGCATGATGAGCCGGATGGCCCACTCGCTGATCAGGTAGATAACGCTCCAATGGATCAAGGGCTGTTATGTTTTTTGGGTCCAACCCGCGTGATTTTGCCGTCCGTGTCCGAAACGATAACCTCGCCGGACCCATCCAACGGGACGACCGTGTTGAGGTCGGTGACGCCGAGTTTGTGCTGCCAAAGCAAAGCTCCGTCCCGCGCATTGAGGGCCAGGAGCAGGCCGTTCTTGGCGCCGTAGTAAAGGACGCCATTTTTTTCGACAGGCATGGCGGAGTTGATGTCGTAATTCATGAGAGTTTTCGACTCCCATATTTTCACGGGGGCATCCGGCGCGGCGGCGAAGGCGACGATGGCGGTGTTGGTCATGGTGCGCACATAAAAGCGGGAGGCGTCTTCGGATAATCCGATGGATTCGCGCACCTGCCAGGCGTTGGTGCGCCAGATTTCGCGGCCGGAACAGAAATCAAGGGCGGTCATAAACCGGTCGGGGGCGGCGATGAAAATCTTGTGGCTGGCCATGATGGGCCAGAAGGCGGCGGGCGAATACATCAGACCCAGGCTGCCGGGACTTTTGCCCTTCCATTTCCAGAGCAGACAACCGTTGCTGGCGTTGAGGGCGTAGAGTTGCTGATCCCAGGCGCCGAAGATGACTTCATTGTTGGTCACGAGCGGGCGGGTTTCGACAAAGCCGTCCACGCCGGGATATTCCCAGATCGTTTTTCCGCTGGCGAGGCTGAGGGCGCGGAATTTTCCGTCGCTGGCGCCGATGTAAACAACATTGCTGACGATGGCGGGAGAGGCGACGATGGCTCTTTGGGTATCGACCTGCCACAACTTCCGTCCGCTGGAAGTTTTCAACGCGTAAATGCTGCCGTCGGTCGAAGCAAAAACGACGCGGCGGGCGGCGACGGCCGGGGTGGAATAAATGGGGCCGGCGGCGGTGAATTCCCACAAAGGCGCGCCGGTTTTCAGGGACAAGGCGCGCATTTTGCCCGCGCCGTCGCCGATGAAGACGCGTCCGGCGGCGACGGCCGGAGACGAGGCGATGGTCCATTTGGCGTCAAACTGCCAGCGTTCCGCAATGCCGGGATATTGGGCGTTGACCGAGAAATCGGGGCGGGGCCAATGATTGGTCGTGGCGGCGTAGTCATGCTTTTGCAATGGGATGGTGTCCCAGACCGGCTTGGTGCCGCGACCGGGATCCCGTTCGGCCACGGTCAGGACGCTGTTGGAAATTTCGACCAGGCTGTAACCGCTCGGAACGGGCAGCACCTTGAGATTGGAACGGCCCATGACAGCGGGCACGCCTTCAAAATTCATTATTTCGTTGCGATGGCCATGTCCGACGAGGACGGCCTGGAGGTTGTATTTTTTCAGTTCGTCCAGGACGACATACCAGTTGTCCAGTTCGTCCCGGATCGGGTAATGGGTGACGAAAATAACGGGCTGGCCGGGGGGGAGGCTGGCGAGGGTGGCGTTGAGCCAGCGCACGTCCTGGGGCGCAAAATGGCCGTCGCCCATCTTCATGACCGGCCCTTCGTGCATGCCGATGAAACAGTAGCCGCCGGCGTCAAATACAAAACGGTCCGAACCCCAGATGCGGACGAAGTCGGTCGCGCCGGACTCCGACCATTTGCAATCATGGTTGCCGGGGATGACGTGGCAGGGGATGCGCAGGCCGGCCAGGATGGATTGGGCGAGAAGGAATTGGCGGCGCGCCCCAAACTCGGTGATGTCGCCGGAGATGATGACGAAACTGTAATTGCTGAGCGAATTGATGTCGCTCACGGAACGGCGGAGGTCGGCCTCGCCGGTGGGGCTGCCGACGTGGGTGTCACTCAACCAGACAAACCGGAGCACATTGGTCTGGGCCGTGTCGGCCAGCGGGAACAGAAGGGACAATACAAGGAACCAGAGCAAACAGACGGGCCGTTTCAACATGGCAGAACATTTCAGCATAAGCAGATGATGGAATGTTTTTAAGGACGTTGAAACAAAAAAACTTGATGAAACCGAACGACACGGCCCGGTTCGTCGCAGATTATTTTGTCTTCGCAAGCAACAGGGCGAACACTTCGTGGTAGAGGTTCTCCATATCCGCGCTCACGCCAGCCAGCGCGCGGACGCGATCCGGTTGAGACTCGTTTTCGCCGGCAACCTTTGCCAGGTGCCAGGCATAGTTCAACGCCTCAGTCTGGGTCAAAAGCAGGGTCAACTCAAATTTATCGCCGGTTTGGCCCAATAATTCTTTCTCCTTGGTGGACGCAATCGCATCGCGTGTGCTTTCCTCCCCGGGTGGAAGCCGGATATCGTCCAGACGGATGGAGGGGTCCTGTTTGGCCAATTCCTCCAATAGCTGCGCTCCGGCGCCGGAAGCGGCGGCAATTTTCCTGACCAGGTTCTTGACATCGGAATGTTCTGGCTTGATGAAGCGCAGAATGCTGACGTCCTTTTGTTCATTCAGCAGTTGATGGAGCAGGCTGTAGCAATTGTTTCGCGTCGATTGCGCAACGGCGCCCCCGGATGGAGGCACGACCCGCGGCGATTGACAGGCGGAGAAAACGCAGGCGACCGATAACATCACCGCGAGCAGCGGGAGAATGGGTTTCGTGGTCACAAAAATCATCCGTTCGTCGGCGGGATTCAATCGGCGGCGATTTAGCCCGGGCATAAATACTGAAAATCAGTCCGCAGATTTCCAGACCCGGCCGCGCTCAACCTTCCACCATGAAGCCGATTTTGATGGTCACCTGCCAGCGTTCCACCTTCCCCTCGTTGATGGTTCCGCGCGTTTCAACCACTTGGAACCAGCACAGGTCCTTGACTGTTTTGTGCGCGCGCCTAATGGCCTTGCCAATAGCGTCCTCAATGGAGGTGGTGGAGGTGCCGGTTAGTTCGATGCTTTTATAGACGTGGTCTTTCATGTTGAGTGTCCTTGCTTTTGTCTTGCCGGAGAAGGCTACGCCTGAGGCTCTTTTCGGGATATGGGGTGAAACCCTACCACGAAAGCTGATTCACACCGCTACTGCCCACGGGAATGGCGGGGAAGCTCGAAGGCGTCCCCACCGATTCCCAGGATGACTGCCGTCCGCGCGAGGGTTCGCGGAACGGTTTGGTGTTACTTGGTCGTGCTGCAGCAGGTCGAACTCCCGGTTCCGCCGTTGGAGCAGGTGTGGGTGACCACGTCCTTGGCGTGTTTGCCAACGCCGACTGTGGTTGTCGTGGTGACGCAGCCATCGCAGAGATGTGTGACGGTGGTTTTGGCCGGGACTCCATGAGCGGCCAGCGCGCTCGCGCCTTTCGCCGTGATGTCACGCGCGTTGGTCGCAACGTCCTGGCATTTTGCGCATGACATGGGTTTGAAGTTGCCCGGCATGGCCGTCGCGGTGATGGCGCTGCCGTTCAGTTGCATCATCTGTTCCCCGCCTTTGACTTGAGCCTGGGTCGAACCGGCGAACAAGGACAGGGCGATGCCTGCCAGCGCTGCGATGAGGATGTTGTTTGTTCTTTTCATATTTTGCCTTTTCATTGATCGTTCCTGACTTTGTTTCTTTTGAAGTCGGCGATATTTTCGCCCTTCCCTCCTTACTACGCCGGGGAGTATGAATCCCTTTAACAATCTTTTTTCGGGCGGGGATGGCGTTTTTGCCCGGGCGGGGACGGCGGGAGGAAGCGAACCGGATTATTACATCGACTTCAGCAATTGACCGAGGGCGGCGCGAAGTTGCTGGCGCGCCCGATAGATGCGCGTCTCCACCGCTTTGGCCGAGCAGCAAAGAATCGCGCCGATTTCCGCGTGCGACTTCTCTTCGTATTCCGCCAGGATCAGCGGCAGGCGCAACTCCTCCGGCAGCGCGGCCACGGCGCGGCGCACGATTTCAGCCCGCTCCCGGGCCTGCTCTGACTCGCCCGGGGAAGGATTCGGCGCGGGCAGGGATTCGCCGAAATCATTTCCGGCGGCGTCATTGGCGGAGTCAAGCGAAACCTGGGGATGGCGTTTGCGCCAGCGATAGCGGTCGCGCACCAGATTGCTGGCGATGGCGTAGAGCCAGGTGGAGAACTTCTGGCGCGGATCGAATTTTGCGCGGCTCTGATAAACGCGGGCGAAGGTTTCCTGGGCCAGGTCCGCGGCGTCCTCTTCGTTTTGCAAGGAGCGGACCAAGTAGTGAAAAAGCCCCTCCGCGTGCCGCTCCATCAAATTATTCAGCGCGGCGTCGTGGCCGGCGGCCAGTTGCGCCATGTCCTGGCCGTCCTGTTGATCGATGGAGCACACCGGTCAATGTTTCTCGACCAGTTCCATGCCGCACTTCGGGCATTTGCCCGGTTTGTCCTGCACCACCTCGGGGTGCATCGGACAAGTGTATTGTTTGGTCTGGCTGGTCTGGTTGCCGCTCGGTTTTTGCCCGGAGTTGTTGCAGCCGGTCATGCCGGGAACGGCAAGGGCAAGGAGCACCAATGCGGCATACGCCGCGAGTTTATTTGTCATTTTCATGGTGTTTTTCATTGTCACGCATCATGCCCGCGCCGGACGCGAACGTTCTTTCCCGCACCCAGGCGAGATAGCGGCGGCCCTGTTCCGGCGGCATGGTGCGGCTGACTTCGTAAAAGTGACTGAGCATGTTGCGCTGACATTCGCCGCGCAACCGGGCGCTTTCCGCAATGGCTGAGTCGATCCCGGCCGTCATTTGGTTGGTGGCCGCGAGCAACATTCTTAACCTCTGGTTTTGGGCCTCAATCTGCCGGCACATTTCCGCGCATTGGGGAAGATAGGCCGCGTGAAGTTGGGAAATGCGCTTGAATTCCGCGTCGCTCAATTTGAATTCATCCTTCAGCCAGGCCAGTTCCGGCTGGCTGCCGCACTGCAAATGGCGCGCCGACGATGTGCATACGAAATAAACGCAGCCGTAACCCGCCGCCGCCAAAACCAGACCGAGAACGAGAATAAGAATGCCCTTTTTCATGGAATCACCGGGGGGCCTGATAGGGATCGAGGACGCGGATGTAGCGGTCGCCAAGTTCCCCCTTTACCCGGACGGTTTCCTGCCGCGCCTGCGTCAAACCGGCGGCCACGCCGGCGGTGAGGAAGAGGGCGATATAAGCAGCGGCGAACGCCGGACGCGGCGCCACCGTGCCAATCCAATTCGTGACGACATCCCAAAATGAAGGCGAGGCCGGCGCGTGCGGTTGTTCAATGCGCCGCCAAACCGCCGCCTGAAAATGTGCGGGCAACGGAGCGTCGGCGCGCCACTCCTTAAGCAGCTTGTGCAGCGCCTCGTCGTGATTGCCTGATTCGTTGGTGTTCATGGCCATGTCGGCGAAGGCAGCAGTCGCGCCCGCCGCCCTTCGCGGGTTAATATAACAGGCTTTTTCATCGTGTTCACATTTCTTCGTTTATCGCGGCATCCCGCCCCCATCCGGTTCGCACTTGTTAATACGCCGCACTGGACGGAACCCCTCAAAAAATTTTACGGCCCCGAACTCCGCCGGGGTCAGGGCAGGCGTTCGAGGCGGGGGGCGCGGTGGTGTTCGTCGCAGGTCAGGGCGAAATGGCCGTGGATTCCGTCCGGGGTGACAAATTGCTGGAGCAGCGACGCCGGGAACTGGACGGTTTGTCCGGTGACGCAACGAGCCACCACATGCAGGGCCGCCCCGCGATAGTAGTCCAGATACTGTTCCGCTGTGATGCGGAGATGAAATTCGTATCGTTCCATGGAATCATTATGCCCCGGCAACCCCCCGGGACCGATCGCCGGTTTATGACCGGCGAAAGTATGCTTTACCCGGGGGCGGTTCTCTGGTCAACTGCCGGTATTATGAAACCCGCTCCTATCTATTCAATTCTATTCCTGGCCTGCCTGGCCTTGCTCCCGGGCAACACGCTTTGGGCGGGAGAAGTCACCCCGGTGTTGTTGCGTTATGGTTTCACGCCGGGCCAGACGAATGTTTACAAGTTGGAAATCGCATCCCAGGGCGAGTCGGGGCGCGAGGTCATCGGCGGAAATTTCACGGTCAGTTGCAGCCGGGTGGGAAGCAACCTGACGGGGTTGACGTTTCAAGGGCGATTGCAGGAAAAAAACCAACCGGGGATGAGGCCCATGATGGGGTTTGGGCCTGGCAACGAGTCGTCGCTTATCTCTTATGCAAGGATTTCCCAATTCTCCGATGAGGGGAGGGAGTTGGTGATTGACGACCGGGGCGCGGTGCTGCGGGAAGCCGGGGATCTGGCGTTGCCGATTCCGTTGGGGCAGCTCATGAGTTCGCTGGTGGAGAAATTCCCGGCGGAACCGTCCGGAGGATGGGAGCAGGAACAGGATGTGTCTGTCCTGGACGAACCGCTTTTTCAGGGGCCGGCCGGCGCGTTTTTTTCGTCGGGCAGATTTCAGTCCATGAACTTTTTTTCGAGACGTCCCGGCCAGGGAACGCAAGGGGTGTTGTCCGCGCGGCAGAAGACGAAAGTCCGCCTGACGGAAGTGACGCCGCAAACGGTCCGGTTTGAGAAGACGCTGAGTTTAGACACTTATATTTTGACGGGAACGGAGCCGCGGATCAGCGCGACGAGCGAAGGCAAGTTTGTGTTTGACCGTGTGACCGGCTGGCCGAAGCAGGCGGAGTTTGAATGCAAGGCCGAAGCGGTGACGGAGAATGTGAGCCGGAGGTCCGTTTTGACTTTGCGCTGGGAAATGTTGGAAGGGGCGGAACGGGAAGCGGCCCTGGCCCCGCCGCCGCCGACTTCGACGGAGAAACCGCTATTTGGGAGCGAAAAGGCGTTGGAATTGGCGGAACAGATGAAGTCGGACGACATGGGTGCCCGGCAGAACGCGGCGAGAGAGTTGAGCGGCGGGCGGTTGGGCAATCCGGAGCCGGTGCTGCTGGCAAAGATGGCCGCGCTGGCGGCGGATTCCGATGAAACGGTGCGCCATGCCGCTTTGACGGTTTTGGCGAATTACGGGACATCCGAGCAAGTGCCGGTGCTGATCAAGGGATTGCACGATCCCGCGCCGGGCATCAGCGCGACGGTCATCCACGGGCTGGTCCGCCTGAAAGACCCGCGGGCGACGGCGCCCTTGGCGGACTTTTTGGCCAGCGGACAAAACGACATGCAGTATTACCAGCAACCGCGCGCGAACGAGACGGCGGAGGCATTAATCAAGATCGGCCCGGCGGCGGAAAGCCCGGTGCTGTCGGTCTTGGCCGAGCGGAACATCGAAATCCGGGTGCAAGCCTGTCTGGTGCTGAAACAAATCGGGACCAAGAGCAGCCTGGCCGCCTTGAAAAAGCTAACCTCCTATCCGAACAAGGAACTTAGCGAAGCCGCCAGCGACGCCTGCCGAACCATCCAGGAGCGAGCGGACAAATGAACGGCCCAACGCAAAAGCCGAGGCACAATAATTGATCCCATGCAAAACGCAGCAATGCTCTGGACAGGCGGCAAAGATTCTGCAATGGCCATGTATGAAGCCGGCGAAAGCGGTTACCGCGTCAGTTGTCTTGTAACATTCGCGCCGCCGAAACCTGATTTTCTGGCGCATCCACTGGGCTTCATCAAAATTCAGGCCCAGGCATTGGCGCTCCCACACTTTGTTTTGCCCGTCAGCGCACCGTTCGAAAAGAGTTACGAGACCAACTTGCGCAAGTTGCAGGATGAAATGGGCATTACGTGCGTTATCACAGGAGATATCGCGGAAGTAAACGGAAATCCGAATTGGATTCGTGAGCGGAGCCGGCCTGTTGGGATGAAGGTGCATACGCCTTTGTGGGGGCGCGATCGAAATGTCCTGCTTCGACAATTGCTGGACAGAGGATTCAAGGCGCGTTTTTCCTGCGTAAAAACGCGCTGTCTCAATGAGAGTTGGATTGGCAGAGAGCTGAACGACCCGGCAATTGCCGAGCTTCGCATCATTGGCGAGAAGACCGGCTTGGACCAGTGCGGTGAAGAAGGCGAATACCACACGTTGGTGGTTGATGGGCCGCAATTCAAGCGGGGCATCCACATTGTGTCTTATTCAAAGCGCGTTGCCGGTCCGCTGGCCTACATGGAAATCCACGAGTCGCAATTATTTGACCGTGAAACGTGATGCGATTATGCGGGACTGCTGGTGGAGATGCCGTGCTTGCGCCGCGCGAGCGCGAGGTCGCGGCCCAATTTGCGGAGCGCATGGGCGGCGGGCAACGGCATGGAGCTTGCCTTCGGCATGGTTTTAATGTCCGGTATTGCCGACATTAAGCCAATCAACGTCTTTTATATCGGACGTTATGTGAAACCGCTAATTCCCCGGATGTTTCAGACCGCCCCTCCCGCCTCATAGGGACCAAGAAACCGTTCGCCATTGAAATGAATGAGGTGGCTCGGCGCATCGGCAACCCAGACCTCCGTTTCCCAGGAAATTTCAGGAAGGAATCGCACCATGTCCGAGCGCGTCGCGAAAGCCGTCACAAACACAAGTCCGGCCTTTGATCCGGCGAACAAGGTTCTTAACTCGTTCTTGCGTTTTAGATTCATCGGCCCATGACTCGTCACCGCTTCGATCAATACGAGCCAGTTGCGGTTCTCGTCGTGGATCACAAGGTCGGGCATTTTGCCGTGTTCATCCGGCGTCACGCCCAGAACCGCCAATTCCCCCAGCTTGTCAACTATAAACTTTTTGCCCGCATCGCCGAGGTAAAGCACGACGCCTCCGGGGGTGAACCGCGGACAAAACTGTTCGACCACCGACTTGATCAATTCGTTTTGGCCCCCGGCGGAAATCCGGACCGTTTCGCCGGCGGGCAATTTCACGGGAATCAGATTCATCGCCCTTTCGGTTTCCCTTAAAGCGCGGATTTTTCCGGCGGTTTTCTGGTAGGTTACGAGCGACGGACTCCAGTCCCCGGAACCGAACATCCTCAACAGCGCGAGAAACCCGGCTTCCATTTGATAAACATTGTCAGGCGAATTTACGGCGCGTTGGGGGTCGTCGGGATTCTGGATCAAAAGACCCATCTGGACAAATTGGTGGACGGAAAACCGCCGGATTGTCTCCCGTGTGTTCGGCGCATAAGCCTTTCCATAATTGGCGCGGATCGAGTCCATAATTTTGGTGACGCCAAGCATCGGGTTTGCCGCATGCTTCCACGGAGTTGCCGGTTTTATTCCCGCCAGGGCCAAAAGCACCAGGGCGGACCGCTCGTTTTGTTGCTCGCGAGGGGCCCCGATCGTCTTGAGAATCGCCAGGGCCTCCTTGATTCGTTTGGAACCTTTCAGCGCATTGGTTGAGCTAGGCATAAAAGCAAGAATTTGCGCGACTTCGTGATCCAGCGCGCTTTGATCCTTAATATCAGCGCAGCGAAGGCCAAGCGATACTAATTGTTCTTTTGACGGGAACGGCATCCTCCTGAGATCGGTTGCGTTCACCTGTGTGTGGCCGTTGAACTGGCGGAAATATTCGTCGAGCACCGAACTATTCAAAAACGCGGCCAGTCCGCGCGCCAGAACCGGATCAAGGGGCCGGCCGTTGGAATGAAAATAGTTCAAATGGTTCTCAAAGCCCACAGCCCGGGCCGCCTCAAGTTCGCCAACAGGTTCAAAAACCGTCGCCACCACCCGCCGCTTTTCCTCCTTCGTGGTAAATCGCCGCAACAAAACGTAAGTGCCCATGGGAACCAGGAGCGATTCAGTCGCGGGAGAATCCAAAATGGCGTTGCACTTTTTCGAGAGCGGGACGGGCCACCCAACCTTCCCCCCCGCCAGGTGCTGCGGGTAAATCAGCGGCACGGTCTTGTCTTCCGGCATCCGCCGCAGATAATCCTTTGCGCGAAAATCCACCACCCTTCCGGTTGAGATGTTCAGCCCCAAATCCTCCAACGAATATGGGAGGGATTCAACCTGCCGCCGGATGTCGTCCTGGTGACCGTCGGGAGTCAAGTGGAAGAACGTTTCCGGGTCATTCGGCAGGACAAATTCGGAAAACGGCACATGGCGACCGATCAAGTCCTCAAGTTCCGCGCCTGATGCGGTCTCGACGAACACATGTTTCGGCGCAGCCGCTCCCCGCACACCGTGATAAAGAATTGTCTCCTGCAACACCTCATCGTCCGAAAACGCCAGGTTCCGTTCATTAACCATGATGAAGTGATCCAGCGAAATGTCGGATAACAGCCATAGCCTGAAGGGACGGAAATAGGGGCCGTTGCAGAAACTTCGGGGGGTAATGGCGGCAATTTCGCCCTGCGGACACAACATGCGTCCGGCCAGCCAGACAAAAGCCGCGTAGAGGTTTGTACATTCGATTCCGACCCCCGACAGCCGGCTCCGGTCAAGAGAATGGGTGCTTATCTTGCGGAAAGGAGGATTCAAAATCGCATGAGTGACCTGCAGCCCGTGATTTGAAAACAAATCGCCGCCGACCAATTTTGACGCGCCATCAAGGAAATCATCGGTGCGGATTTCGTAACCGGCCCTGATCCCATATCCCTCCGCCGCATGACACAGCCTTGAAAGAATATCCCCGAGAAACTCCTGGAAAACAGGTTCGATTTCCCAAGCGACAATATGCAGGCTTTGCGGTTTCTTTCGGAGTGTTAAAAGCCTTTGGACGGCCGTCGCCGCAAGGCTCCCGACCCCGGCGCCAGCATCAAGGAGCACAACGTGATCATGGCTGTGTTCACGAAACAATCCCCCTAATTGGGTTGCGACAGGCAGGGGAGTCAAAAACTGCCCCAGATTGCTTCGATTCGATTGGGCGAGCCTTCGGCAGGCATCAATCCGGTAGAAATCGGCCAGCTCTGCAATTTCTTGGAGCCGTTGTCCCAAGCCGTCCCAACGCCCGGACTTGCGGTCTGGAAATTCGGACCTGACCCCCGGCTCTATCTCCTGAATTGCAACAGCTTTCATTTTTGCAACAAACGCAAACGCGCCGCGCCCAAACAGTCTAACGGTTCCCCGGAGCAGGTCAACCGTCCATCTCCCGTCTTCCGTTGTTTTATGGGGACGGGGTGTTTTGAAACAGCTTTGGGTGGATGCTTGGCGCGCGCGGGCGCGGCTTGCATCCTGGCTCCGGTTCTGGCATGTTTTTCCAATATGGTTACATCAAATCCATTGCTTAAACGTGAGGAGAGTTTCGCCAGTACCGGAGAAGGGGCCATGACCTTGAATGGCACGGTCAATAAGACGGGTATCCTGCTATTAATCTGCGTCGTGGCGGCCTGGTACGGCTGGATGACGCCGGAAATGCGCGGAGGCTGGCTTTTTGTCGCGTTCATTGCCGCCTTTATTTTTTCGCTGATTGGGATGTTCAAGCCGGCGACCTCGCCGGTGGTCGCTCCCGCTTACGCGGCGTGCGAAGGATTGGCGCTGGGGGCCATTTCGCAGGTGATCAGCATGCACTATCCGGGGATTGCGGCGATGGCGGTGTTGGCGACGTTCTCGGTTTTGGGGATGTTCCTGTTCCTGTATGTGACGCGCATTGTCCGGGTGACGAAAGGGATGGTCATCGCCGTGATTGCGGCCACGGCCGGAATTTTCATTGTTTACGCGATTAGCGCGGTGATGGGGATGTTTGGGCATCCCTTGGGATTGGTCAATGGCAACGGGGCGGTGGGCATTGGCTTCAGCGTTTTGGTCTGCGCGATTGCGGCTTTCAACTTCTTCCTGGATTTTTACGCCATTGAAGGATTCATCCAATCCGGGGCGCCGAAGTACATGGAATGGTATTCGGGCATGGCGTTGCTGATCACGATAGTGTGGCTGTATCTGGAAATCCTGCGGCTGTTGAGCAAGTTGCAAAGCCGGCGGTGAAAGGAAATGACTGGCGTTTGGAAACGTAATATGCAATCCTCGCCGGACATTTTACATGTCAACAATCATTGAGATTTCGTCTCCGTCCTCACGGAGGAACTATAACCGGTTCCTCCTCCTCGTCGCGGGTCTTGGGGGTCTGCTTTATGGCGTTGATGTCGGCATCATTGCGGGAGCCTTGCCCTATTTGGAAGCGACCTCCGGGCTTAGCCCCGGACAACTTTCCAGCGTGGTGGCGGCGGTTCTTTTGGGCAGCGTGATTTCGACGTTGTTTGCCGGGGCGCTGGCCGATTGGATGGGGCGGAAGCGGCTGATGACGTTGAGCGCGGTGCTGTTTGTGGCGAGCGTGCCGATGATCGCGTTATCGAGCGGTTACGGGCCTCTGGTGCTGGGCCGATTATTGCAGGGAATCAGCGCGGGATTGATCGGGGTTGTGGTGCCGCTTTATCTGGCGGAATGTCTGGTGGCCGGGGACCGGGGCAAAGGGACCGGGGTTTTCCAATGGCTGTTGACGTTGGGCTTGGTTGCGACGGCGCTGATCGGCATCTATTTCAGCATGCGGGTGGACGAAGTGGCGCGATCAGGCGACGCGCAAAAGTTGTTTGCGCTCAAGGATGCGGCATGGCGGGGAATATTCTGGGCCTCGCTGCCGCCGGGTATTTTGTTTGTGATCGGGAGCGTGATGGTGGCGGAATCGCCGCGCTGGCTGTTCCGCCGCGGGCGCAAAGAGGCGGCGCGGGCGGCGCTGCTGCGTTCCCGCAGCGAGGAGCAAGCCGCGACGGAAATGCGCGAAATCGAGGCGGCCGTGCTGGCGGAGCGGGCGGGAAATAGTGACGCGGGCGGCCGGGTCAAGGAATCCATTCTGCACCGCAAATACGTGATCCCATTCATCCTGGCCTGCGTCATTCTGGCTTGCAACCAGGCGACCGGCATCAATTCCATCATCGGTTATTTCACCAATATCCTTTTGCAGGCGGGTTTGACCGACATCCAGGCGCATCGCGGCTATTTGATTTTCACGCTGGTTAATTTCACCGTCACCATCGTCACAGTCATACTGGTGGACAGGAAGGGGCGGAAATTCCTTCTGGCGCTGGGAAGCGCGGGCATCATTGTTTCGCTGATTTGTGTCGGAGTCATCTTCCGCAAGACGGAAAGCCGGGGGGTGGATTGCCGGGAGGCGGTGCAGGCGATGGTGACGACCAATCAGACCCTCAAACTGACCTACAACGAGGCCGGGGCGCGGCAATTATTGACGCCCGGCGCGCCTGCGGGCGGTTCCGCCTCCACCCTGGTCATCATCTATTCGTATGGGGATTTCCAATCATCGACGTCGGTGGCGCGCTCGGACGATGTGGCGGCCAAGCCGATAGAAATCACGCGGGAAGGGAGTATTTCGACCAACAGGACGGTCGCGTTTTTTGCCAACCCGTTTGCCAATCTGGACACGGCCCGGACGGCGCCCTTGAAGATCGACAACGCCTTGGTGACGCCGGTTCCGGGCGAGGAAAGCGGCTGGCTGGCGGCGCTTTTCCTGTTTTTGTTCATGGGCTTTTTCGCGATCGGCCCCGGGGTGTGCGTCTGGCTGGCGTTGTCAGAATTGATGCCGACCCGCATCCGCTCCAACGGCATGAGCATCGCCCTCCTTATCAATCAAACTGTGTCCACGGTCATCGCGGCGGTTTTTCTTCCGACGGTGGGCAAGTATGGTTATTCAACCGTGTTTTTCACTTTCGCCGGCTGCACTGTTGTTTACTTCATCACCGCCACCTTCTTTTTGCCGGAAACGAAGGGCAAAACGCTGGAAGAAATTGAGGAATACTTCGAAGGAAAGAAAACGCCTATCAAATGAAAATCATCCTGACTGTATTATTTGCCGGTTGCCTGATTTGCGCCGTCGCCCAGCCGTTGCCGCCGCCGTCCATCATCCCCGTGCCCGAAGAAATGACGGTGCAGCCGGGAGCTTTTCATTTGCGGGTTAATCCGCAAGTGGTGATTAATAACAACGGCTCGGAACAGACCGCGAAATTTCTTGCCGCCCGGCTGCGGGCCGGCACCGGTTATAAAGTAAAAATAACGTCGCCTTTGAAAACCAGCGGGCCGGGCAACATCTGGCTTTGCCTGACGAACAGCAGCGCCGCCTTGGGCGCGGAAGGTTACGAGTTGCGGACCGAGCCGGATGCGGTTGTCATTACGGCGCAGACGCAAGCGGGATTGTTTTACGGAGTCCAGACCTTGCTGCAATTGCTGCCGCCGGAAATTCTGGCGTCAAGCCCGGCCTCGCACCCGGACTGGGTCACTCCCTGCGTCCACATCGTGGACAAGCCGCGTTTCCCGTGGCGCGGGTTGATGCTGGATGTCAGCCGCCACTTTTTCACCACGCCTGAGGTGGAAAAAGTGATGGACGCGATGGCGTTGTATAAATTGAACACGTTCCATTTCCACCTGGTGGACGATGTCGGCTGGCGCATCGAAATCAAAAAATATCCGCGCCTGACCCAGATCGGGGCGTGGCGCAAGGGGATTGATTTCGGCTTGGATGCGAAATCGAGCACCGCCTACCGGCACGGGGAGTATGGCGGGTTCTACACCCAGAAAGATATTCGCGAACTGGTGGCCTATGCGGCGGCGCGGCACATCACCGTGGTGCCGGAAATCGAGATGCCCGGACATTCGGCGGGCGCGCTGGGACCGTATCCGCAATACAGTTGTTTCGGCGGGCCGTTCAACAATGACGGCGACCAGGCGGTGTTCTGTCCCGGCAACGAAGAAACGTACACCTTCCTCGAAAATATTTTGACCGAGGTGTTTGAGATGTTTCCCAGCCAGTTTGTTCATATCGGGGGCGATGAGGTGTTGACAGCCAGTTGGAAACGGTGTCCGAAATGCCAGGCGCTGATGAAAGAGCAGGGACTGCATCAGGAAATTCAATTGGAAGGTTACCTGATCCAGCGGATTGAGAAATTCGCCAACGCCCACGGCAAACGCCTGATCGGCTGGAGCGAAATTCGCAAGGCGGGGCTGGCGAAAAATGCGGCGGTCATGGACTGGATCGGCGGAGCGACGGAAGCGGCGGAAGCGGGACACGATGTGGTGCTGTCGCCTTCCAGCCCGGATTTCGCCTATTTGGACCACTACCAATCGACCAATCATACGATGGAGCCGCGCGCCATCGGCGGATTTTTGCCATTGTGCAACATTTACCGGTTTGAGCCGATTCCGAAGAATCTGCCGGCGGAATTTCAGTCCCACATTTTGGGCGGGCAGGGCAATCTGTGGACGGAATATGTCCCGAACATCAAACACGCGGAGTATATGATTTTTCCGCGGGAATGTGCCATGGCGGAAGTGCTGTGGTCCCCGAAGGACTCGCGCGATTGGGACGGTTTTTTGGCGCGGGTTAAGTTCAATGAACGGCGTCTCGAAGAGATGGGGGTTAATTTCCGCCGCAATCCAGCACCAACCGACGCCCATCCCCTATGAGCAAATCCTGGACTTTGCGGGAAAAGATCGGCCAGATGCTGCTCATCGGTTTTCGCGGCTGCCAGATCGCCGGGACGGAGCCGATAGCGCGCGATATTGCGGAGCGGAATATCGGCGGCGTGGTTTTGTTTGACGAGGAAATGGCCGGGCCGCCGTCGAGCGCGGGGAGAAACATCCAATCGCCGGAGCAAGTGGCGGCCCTGACCGGGTCGCTGCGCAAACTCGCCCCGACGCCGTTATGGATTGCCATCGACCAGGAAGGCGGCCGGGTCAACCGGTTGAAGTCAAAATACGGATTTCCCGAAACGATTTCGCATAAGGAATTGGGGATGCTCAACGATCCCAAAAAGACCTTCGACCATGCGGAAGAAATCGCGCTAACCCTGGTGAAAGCGGGGATCAACCTGAATCTGGCGCCGGTGGTGGACGTGATAGGGGACAAAAATCCAATCATCCAAGGCAAGAGCCGCAGCTTTTCATCCGATCCAGAAAACGTGGCGCGGCACGCCCGGGAATTTTGCCGGGCGCATCGCAAACACGGCGTGGGCACCTGCGCCAAACATTTCCCGGGACACGGCAGCGCGCGCGCCGACACCCATCTCAACATGGTTGACACAACCCGGGATTGGACGGAGCAGGAGCTGATCCCGTTCCAGCGTTTGATCGAATGGAAGGAGTGCGATTGCATCATGACCGCGCACATTTTCAACACCCGTCTTGACCCGGAACGGCCCGCCACCCTGTCGCAGGCCATTTTGCAGGGGATACTGAGGCGGCGAATGGGTTTCAAGGGCGTGTTGCTGAGCGACGACATGGAGATGCAGGCGATCTCGCGATATTACGGATTGGAACAATCGGTGCAATTGGGAATCGAAGCGGGATTGGATGTGCTTTGTTTCGGGAACAACATGAAATTTGACGCGAATATCGGGGAGAAGGTGTTCAAGCTCATTGAACGGCTGGTGGAGAGCGGCAAAATTCCGGAGGCGCGCATCGAAGAATCATTCCAGCGCATCCAAAACTTGAAGCAGCGCGCCGCCGAAGCCTGACATGGAAATCGCCCCGCACAACAACGAGGTGGCCGCAGGCGAACCGACGCGGCAGCGAAATGCGTGGTTGTGGGTGCCCAGCCTCTATTTTTCCCAGGGGATCCCGTATGTGATCGTGATGACGATGTCCGTCATCATGTACAAGCGGCTCGGCGTATCGAACACGGATATCGCCCTTTACACCAGTTGGCTTTACCTGCCGTGGGTGGTGAAGCCGTTGTGGAGTCCGCTGGTGGACATCACGCGCACGAAACGGTTCTGGGTGGTGACGATGCAATTTCTGATCGCCATCGGGCTGGGGTTGGCGGGGTTGTCCGTGCCGGCGAGCGGGTTCTTCAAATTATCGCTGTTCCTTTTTGGGATCATGGCCGTGGCCTCGGCCACCCACGACATTGCCGCCGACGGTTTTTACATGTTGAGCATGTCCAAGCACGAACAGGCGTGGTGGGTGGGATTGCGCAGCACATTTTACCGGACGGCGATGATCATGGGCAGCGGCTTGCTGGTGGTGCTGGCCGGCGTTTTGGAAAGCAAAAACGGCCTGGCTCCCCTGCCTATCGCCGTTCACGCCGCCCCCGGTGGAACCGGCCCCAATTTCGACCCGGCTTCCATTCCGGTCCAGGCCCGGCCCGGCCCGATGCAATTGGCGGCGTGGCCCGCTTCGCTTGACATCGCCATGACCAACGCCAGCGCCGCGCAAGCAGCAGCCGCCGTCACCCAAGCCAGACAATGGAACCAATCGCAGGGGTTCCTCGCCGAAACTGCCGCCGCGCCAAAGGAAACCGGCCATTCCATTTTTGACACGATCGGAAAATTCCTGAGCAGCTCAATCTTCGACCCGCTGGGGAAATTTTTAAGCGCGCATTTTCCCAAGGACATCAAATCCGTTCCAACGCAGGCGGGAAATGTGGGCACGGTCTATATCACCCTTTCCAAGGCGCCCGAAGCCGGAAAAAACATCACGGTCAACCTGGATCGCCAGAAGACGGGGATCGAATATCTGGGGTTGGGCAAGGGAGACAAGGGGTTTCGGCTGGTGGAAGGCGAACGGTTAGTTTTTGACGCCACGAACTGGAACCATCCGGCCGCCGTCGTCATCCAGCTTGATCCCAAGTTGAAGACGGCAACCACGGTGCAGTTTCTGGCCGTGTCGGGCAACATTCCGGTCGCCTGGTCCCTGACCCTTTTGGCGGTGGCGGCGTTATTTTTGGTCTTCAGCTTGTGGCACAGCCTGATCCTGCCCCACCCCGTCAATGACGGCCCGGTGGTCGGCAACCAGGGGATGGCGCACGAATTTCTGGCCACCTTCAGTTCCTTTTTCCAAAAGCCGGGAGTGCGCATGGCCATGGCGTTCATCCTGCTTTACCGTTTTGACGAGGCGCAATTGAGCAAGGTCATTCCGCCATTTTTACTTGACGCACGGGCGGCGGGCGGGCTGGGGCTGACCACGAGCCAGGTCGGGCTGGCCTACGGGACATTTGGCATCATGGCGTTGACCTGCGGCGGTTTGCTGGGCGGATTCACGGCCGCGCGGTATGGTTTGAAAAAGATGCTGCCGATCATGGTTCTGTCCATGTATCTGCCCAAGCTGGCGTTTGTGTTCTTATCCTTCACCCAACCCGGCAATTTCCTCACCGTGTGCGGCACGGTGGCGGTGGAACAATTCGGCTACGGCTTTGGCTTCACCGCCTTTATGCTTTACATGCTTTATTTTGCCGACGGCCCGCACAAGACGGCGCATTACGCCATTTGCACCGGTTTCATGGCCTTGGGCATGATGATTCCCGGCATGTGGAGCGGGTGGGTGGCCGATCACATCGGCTACCGTCACTTTTTCGTCTGGGTCATCTGCTCAGCCATCCCCGGCCTCATCATCGCCCTGCAATTGAAGGTGGACCCTCAATTCGGGAAAAAGCAGACCTAGTCGCCCAGGCAGATGCCAAGCGAGCGCGTGGCGCGAACGAATCCCGCATCCAGCGGCACCGTCTTCAATTGGCCGATGGCTTCAACCAGGGGCACGCTTTCGACGAATTTCCCGTTGTGCGCCACCATCCGGCCAAAGCGTCCATCCGTGATCAGTTCCACCGCCTTGGCCCCGAACAAGGTGCAAAGCACCCGGTCCATGAAAGTGGGCATGCCGCCGCGTTGCAGGTGGCCCAGCACCATGAGGCGGGTTTCCTTGCCGGTGCGTTTTTCAACTTCCGCCGCCACCATCGCGCCGACGCCGCCCAGCCGCGCCTCGCGATTGTTCTCCTGGCCGGCAGAGGTGACATAATCGCCCCCCGCCAGCTTCGCGCCTTCCGCAACGGCGATGAGCGTGAAATGTTTCCCCCTTTTTTCGCGATCCTGAATGGCGGCGCAAATGGATTCGTAACTGAAGGGAATTTCGGGAATCAGAATGACATCCGCTCCGCCCGCCATGCCGGCATAGATCGCGATCCAGCCGGCGTAACGGCCCATCACTTCCAGCACCATGACACGGTTGTGGCTTTCCGCCGTGGTGTGCAGACGGTCGAGCGCGTCCGTGGCGCAGGCCACGGCGGAATCGAAACCGAAAGTGACCGTGGTCGCGGCCAGATCATTGTCAATCGTTTTGGGCACGCCGACAATCGGGATGCCGGCCTCGTGCATCTGCTGCGCGATGGTGAGCGAACCGTCGCCGCCGACGGACACCAGCGCGTTAATGCCCAGCGTTGCCATCCCGCGCTTGACGGCGTCCATCAATTCCTTGGGGAGCTGCCGGACTTCGCCGTGGCCGGTTTTGGCGGAGAATTGTCCGCGATTCGCCGTGCCGAGAATGGTGCCGCCGCGCGCCAGCAAGTTGTCCATCGCATTGTAATCCAGCACGCGAAAATTTTGCGGCGGCAAAAGACCATCGTAACCGCCGATAATGCCAATGGTTTCCCAGCCGCGTTTGGCGGCCGTTTTGGCGACCGAACGGATGACAGCGTTCAATCCGGGGCAATCTCCGCCGCCGGTAACAATTCCGATTTTCATATTTTAGACGGTGAATTGGATTTCATCTCTTGCCTTTGACTGGCGGATTATCTCCATTCCCTTGTCCAAAACCAACAGAGAAATGTTAAAAGACGGGGTCCTTTAACCCTTCCCCCCTCCCGGCGGCAAAACTTTTGACGCAATTCGCGGCGAGGCGTGGTTTTTAAAGCTGTTGACAGGGACGGGGGGTTGGGCAAGATGTGCCTGTGCCACAGCCTGTTCGTCGTGAATTGTTTAAAATGGCAAATGACAGATGGCTAAAGGCTAAAATGAAACCCGACCCGTTCGCCTTGCAAGCTGAAAGGCGTATCTTTTTGCTCCGCAGCCTCAGAGTTATGTTTGATTACGACCTTGCCGGGCTATACGGGGTCGAGACCGGGGCATTGAATCGGGCCGTAAAACGTAATGCCAACCGTTTCCCGGAGGACTTCATGTTTCAATTGACCACTGAGGAATACGAGAACTTGAAATGCCAAATTGGCATTTCAAGAAACTGGGGTGGCCGCCGCCGCAGCCTGCCTTACGCTTTCACCGAACAAGGGGTGGCCATGCTATCCAGCGTGCTGGGCAGTCCCCGCGCTGTGCAGGTCAATATTGCCATCATGCGCGCGTTTGTCCGGTTGCGCGAACTATTGCTCACCAATGCCGATCTCGCCCGAAAACTCGCGACCTTGGAGGCCAAGTATGACTCACAATTCAAAGTTGTTTTCGACGCCATCCGCCAGCTCATGACCCCTCCTGATCGGCCAAGGCGCCGCATCGGTTTTCATCCGGAAGATTCGTAATACTCTGCCATGACGGATTTGCAGAAGTCTGATGGACCCAAATTCGCGGCGGTGGGGCGGGGTTTTTAAGCGGTTGACAATGACGGGGTTTGGGACAGGATACGTTCATGCCACAGCCAATACGTCGCGAATATGCCGGAGCGATTTGCCGGGAGGGTGCAACCGTCGGACAAGACCGGACGGGCCGGGGATGAGCGCGCGCAATACACCCGAAGCAAACTTGCAGGAACGGAAGAAGAGGCACAATGAAAAGTAAACCAAATAATGCAGCAGTATGGGTGACCCCTTGGACCAACTCGCCGAGCATCTGGGGATTGCATTTTTCCGCCAAACCTGTATTTCTTTCGTATGGTTTTGAAGGCGATTGACTTTTTCTGCGGTGCCGGCGGAATGAGCTATGGCCTCGCATGTTCCGGCGTAAAAATTATTGCGGGAATTGATTGTGATCCCGCTTGCAAGGAAACCTACGAACACAACAACAAGCCTTCACGTTTCTTGGAACGGGATGTCGCGATGTTGAATCCAACCGAGTTGGCCGCCGAACTCGGAGTCAAACAGAATGACAACGACTTGATTTTGGTGGGTTGCAGCCCGTGCCAATTCTGGAGCAAAATCAACACGGACAAAACCAAAAGCAAAAAGGGCGCTTTTCTTCTTCGTGAGTTTGAGCGGTTTGTGGAATGGTTCAATCCGGGCTTTGTGGTGATTGAAAATGTGCCGGGCTTGCTGACAAAAAAGGAGCAAACCATACTTCCTCAATTCAAGAAATTCCTTGAATTAAGGCATTATTCGTATGCGCACGATGTCGTCAACGCGAATTTTTATGGATTTCCACAAAATCGCAAACGGTATCTGCTGATTGCCACACGTTTGTTTGAAAGGATTGAACTTCCGAAAGGTTGCCAAGACAAACGGTTGGTTGTGCGGAATTTCTTGGGTGTCAAAAACGGCTTTCGTCGGATCAAGGCTGGACACAAAGACCGAACGCCATTTTTGCACTCCGCCGCAAGATTATTTGCCGAAAATGCGCGGCGAATGCGGAACACCCCCCAGAATGGCGGAACTCGCTTGAGTTGGAAGGACGATCCCGATTTGCAGGTAGCTGCTTATGTTGGCAGAGACAAAATCTTCCGGGACGTTTATGCCCGCATGTTTTGGGATAAACCGGCACCAACGATTACAATTCGTTTCAACAGTTTTTCCAACGGACGATTTGGGCATCCGACAGAGAATCGCGCAATTTCGCTTCGCGAGGGAGCAACTTTACAGACATTCCCGAAAAAATACGTTTTTAAGGCGTCAAACGAACTAACAATCGCGCGGCAAATCGGCAATGCAGTTCCCCCGGCAATGGCCGAACGAATTGGTCATCATCTAATATATAAACGATCTGTTCTCAAATCGGCTCCAACGCCATTTGATTTCGGTACAATGTGACGATTCATTTCTGGCAAGCAGCGTCGAATGTTATCCTTCCACGATTTTTCCTGTGTTTATCAATCTTGTGGATAATGCTATCTATTGGCTAAAGACAATTCCTGAGAGCCTGTTTGAAAACTCAAAATAGTACCAATAAAATCAGCATTTTTGTA
>CAZLEE010000034.1:0-29025 GCA_964558455.1 uncultured Verrucomicrobiota bacterium
GGGCGCCGAAAACATCCTGGCCCTGCGCTGCATCCACAGCAGCCGCAGACTCGATAAGTTCTAGAAACACAGACTTAATGAACAGGCCACACGCAACGACGCGCTGCCCCTCGCGGCCTAAATGAAGAATTATGTCTCACACCCAGGTTCGGGGGATGCCAAAATTGAGGGTTGACGCAACGTTTGGGGCTTGTTACCGTCCGCCTGATGGAATTTTTGGCCGGTTTATTGCATCGAGTTCGCGTGGTTGTCGTTGCCTGACGCGACTTGAGGCATTGTTCCGGCTTGCAGGTCGCCCGCCGTCCTCACCGGACGCGGGTTTTTTTGATTTATGCGACATACAATATCAGTTTTGGTGGAAAACAAGTTTGGCGTGCTGACGCGCGTGGCGGGATTGTTCAGCGGGCGCGGTTACAATATCGATTCCCTGAACGTGGCGCCGACGCAAGCGCCGGACACATCGCGCATGACAATCATGACGCATGGCGACGACTCGACCTGCGAGCAGATTGTCAAACAACTCAACAAGCTGGTCAACGTTTTGGAAGTGCATGACTTCGTCGAGGGAGAGTTCATTGACCGGGAATTGGTGCTGGTGCGGGTGGCGGTGGACGCGAAATCGCGGGCCGAGATCATGCAAATGACGGATATTTTCCGGGCGAAAATTGTGGATGTGCAAGGGAAAAGCCTGACCATTGAATTGACCGGAGACGAAGGAAAAATCGAGAAGTTCATGGGTTTGATGAAACCCTACGGCGTGCTGGAATTGTCCCGCACCGGAAAAATCGCGCTGGCGCGAAAGTAACAAAGTAACACAACTAAATTCAAAGTAATCTTATGCCTGCTAAAATTTATACTGACAAAGACGCGGATCTGAAATACTTGAAAAACAAGACGCTGGCCGTCTTGGGTTTCGGTTCCCAGGGACACGCCCATGCGCTCAACCTCAAGGACAGCGGCTGCAATGTGATCATCGGTCTTTACGAGGGCAGCAAATCCATTCCGGTGGCGAAAGCCCACGGGTTCAAAGTGGTCAGCACGGCTGAAGCCGTCCGGTTGGGGAACGTGATTTTTGTGGCCCTGCCGGACACCAAGCAGGCCAAGGTGTACCTCACGGACATCAAGCCCAATCTGGCTCCGGGCAAAACATTGCTTTTCTCGCACGGCTTTGCCATTCATTTCAAAACAATCGTGCCGCCCAAAAACGTCAATGTCATCATGGTGGCGCCGAAAGGCCCCGGCCACATTGTCCGCCGCCAGTTCACCGAAGGCAAAGGCGTGCCGGATTTGATCGGGGTCTATCAGGATCCCAGCAAAAATTCCAAGCAAGTCGCGCTGGCTTGGGCCAAAGGCATCGGCGGCACTCGCGCGGGCGTCATCCAAACGAGTTTCAAGGAAGAGACCGAAACTGATCTGTTCGGCGAACAGACTGTGTTGTGCGGCGGGGCTTCGGCCTTGATCAAGGCCGGCTATGAAACGTTGGTGGAAGCGGGGTATCAGCCGGAAATGGCTTACTTCGAATGTCTGCACGAATTGAAACTGATCGCTGATCTGATAAACGAAGCGGGCATTAGCGGAATGCGCTTCTCAATCTCCGAGACCGCCAAGTGGGGGGATGTGTCCGTGGGACCGAAGATCATTGATGCCAGCGTCAAGAAACGGATGAAGGCCGCGCTAAAGGACATTCAATCCGGCAAATTTGCCAAAGGCTGGATCAAGGAATACAACGGCGGTTACAAGAAATACAACGCGCTGCTCAAAGCGGGCCAGAACCATCCCATTGAACGTGTGGGCGAACGCCTGCGCGGGACGATGCCGTGGATGAAAAAGCGTTCCATCAAAGGCGCGCAAGCGTCCTATTAAAGGCATCCGCCTTTCCAGAACTGTTTAAATCGAAGGGCCTGGCAATAACGAAAATTGCCAGGCCCTCTTTTTATGACTGGCTGGCCTTTTTGGCGGCGCGGGCGCGTTTGTGCCTAAATCAGCTTTTTGTATTCCTTGGTCTCGGAGAGTTTTTTGACCAGTTCCTTGACCTTTTGCGCCTGGCTCTTGTGGACGATCAGGACGGAATCGTCGGTTTGCACCAGGATGGTGTCGCGCAGTCCGACCAGTGCGATGGGGGTGCGGTTCTTCGTCCTGGCGTCAAATATAATGTTCCGCGCGGAGTCGATGTGGATGAAATCGCCCGCGGCGCAGTTGCCTTCCGCGTCGGCCTTGAGATGGCGTCCGAGCGCGGTCCAGGAGCCTAAGTCGTCCCAGCCAAATGATCCGTCGGCCACCACCACGTTTTGGGCCTGTTCCATGAGCGCGTAGTCGATGGAGATTTTTTTGATGCCCGGATATTCCTTGGCGAGAAGGTGGTCGAGTTTGGGTGTGCCGGCCACCTTGAACCAGCGCTGGCAGGCGGCGGCCAGCTCGGGTTGGTGTTTTTCCAGACCTTGCGTGATGGTGACAAAGGACCAGATAAACATCCCGGCGTTCCATCGGTATTGGCCGCTGCCGAGATATTCCTGCGCGCGTTCGAGATTGGGTTTTTCAACAAACTGTTCGGCTTTGAAAAAGGTTGTTTTGTACGGTTTGACGCCTTGGGGCGGGGGCAGGGGATTGCCAACCCGGATGTAGCCGTAACCGGTGGCGGGTTCCGTGGGTTTGATCCCGATGGTGACGATGACCTGGCCGCGCCCGGCCAGATCAAAGGAGTCCGCCAGCACTTGCAGAAATTTTTTCCCGTCAGGTATGACGTGGTCCGCCGGCAAAACGGCCATGACCGCATTGGTGGAGCGTTGTCCGACGATGGCGGCGCCGAGGGCGACGGCGGCGCAGGTGTCGCGTCCCACCGGTTCGGCGACGACATTTTGCCTGGGTAATTTGGGCAATTGGCGCCGGACCTGCGGGGCTTGGACGGCGTTGGTGATGATGTAAATATTTTTAAGCGGAACGATGGGCAAAACGCGGTCAACGGCCTGTTGGAGGAAGGAGCGTTTCCCGAGCAGGGTTGCGAGTTGTTTGGGTGTTTTTTCGCGGCTGACCGGCCAAAAACGCTCGCCGCGTCCCCCGGCCATGATGATCACATAACGATTGGATTCGGTGGGTTTCATTTTTATCAATGGGTTGTTTTTTTTGCCGCGGCTAACAACGAATGGGTGAAGCGGGTCACCTGTTCGACGAGATCGGCGTCGGCGCCGCGCCTGGCGATTTGATTGACAATGGCGCTGCCCACCACCACGGCGTCGGCGTTGGCGGCGACGGTTCCGGCTTGTTCCGGGGTGGAAATGCCGAAGCCGACCGCGATGGGCAGGGTGGTGTGGGCGCGGATTTTGGCGGTCATTGCGCCGATACCTTGTGAAACTTCCGCCTGCATTCCGGTGACGCCGGCGCGGGAGACGCAATAGATGAAACCGGTGCCGCGCTTGACAATCAATTCAATGCGATCAGGGGGGGTGGTCGGGGCGATAAGGTAAATCACGCACACCCCGTCTTTGGCCATGAGCGTTTCGTAATTTTCGGATTCCTCCGGGGGAAGATCGAGGGTGAGCAGGCCGTCCACGCCGGCTTGAGCGGCGTCGCGGATGAATTTTTCGAGGCCGTAACGGTGTATCAGGTTGAAATAGATGTAGAGGACGATGGGTATCTGGGATTGTTGGCGGATGGCGGCGACGGTTTCCAGAACCCTGGCCGGAGTGGCGCCGGATTCCAACCCGCGCTGGGCGGCCAGTTGGTTGACCAGGCCGTCGGCCAGCGGATCGCTGAAGGGAACGCCCAATTCGAGCACGTCAACGCCGATACGGTCGAAGGCCAATGCGAGCTGGCGGGTGGCGTTGAGGTCCGGGTCGCCGGAGCCGATGTAAACAATGAAGCCTTTTTGCGTCTCCCGCTTGAGGCGGGCGAAACGTTCCACGATGCGATTCATGGCGGGAAGGATGACAACAACCGGGTGATTCTGCAAGTGCTCCCCGCGCCCCGTCTGGCGGCGCAAACCCCTATTTGCGCGCGTGGTGGCGGCGTTTGACGTTAAGTTGGACCAAGGAACGGGACAGAGAGGCCTGGATGAGGGCCGCTTCGTCGGCGGTGATCTTTTCCGCCAGCCGGGCTTCGGCCTTGCGCCGCGCTTCTTCGGCTTGGGCCTCGTCGATTTGGTCCGAGGGTATGGCCATGTCGGTCAGGACAGCAACGCTGTCCCCCGCGATTTCGACAAAGCCTTCGCCAACGGCAAGGTATGTGTCCTGGCCGTTTTTGCGCACCGTGATTTCGCCGGGCGTCAATTGGGTCATCAAGGGAACGTGTTGGGGATAGATGCCCATTTCGCCCTCGATCCCCGGTAGCGTGACCATTTCCACGTCGTCGGAATAGGTTTTGGCCTCCGGGGTGACGATTTCCAATTTGAGCGTGTAAACCATTTCAGCCCTCTTTAATCTCGTCGATGCCGCCCTTCATGTAGAAATTGCCCTCGCCCACATCGTCGTGCTTGCCGTCGAGGATTTCCTTGAAGCCGCGCACGGTTTCGGCCACCGGCACCTGCTTGCCTTCGCGTCCGGTGAATACCTGGGCCACGGTAAACGGCTGGCTGAGAAAACGCTGAATCTTGCGCGCGCGGAAGACGGTGGTCCTGTCCTCCGGCGAAAGTTCGTCCATGCCCAGAATGGCGATGATGTCCTGCAGGTCTTTGTAACGTTGCAAGACCTTTTGCACGCCGCGCGCCACGTCGTAATGTTCCTGCCCGACAATCTCCGGCGTGAGGGCGCGGGAATTGGAGGAGAGCGGATCGACCGCCGGGAAAATTCCCAGTTCGGCAATGGACCGTTCCAGCACGATGGTCGCGTCCAGGTGGGCAAAGGTCGTGGCCGGAGCGGGGTCGGTCAAATCATCCGCCGGCACATAGACCGCCTGGAACGAAGTGATTGAACCTTTTTTGGTGGAAGTGATGCGTTCCTGAAGGTCGCCCATTTCGGCGGCCAGGGTGGGCTGGTACCCGACGGCGCTGGGAGTGCGTCCGAGCAAGGCCGAAACTTCGGAACCGGCCTGGGAGAAACGGAAAATGTTGTCAATGAACAAAAGCACGTCCTGATTCTTTTCGTCGCGGAAATATTCCGTGACGGTGAGGGCGGAGAGGGCCACGCGGAGACGCGCCCCGGGCGGTTCGTTCATCTGGCCGTAAACCAGACCGATCTTGGATCCTTCTTGAATGATGGGCAGGCCATTTTCACCGATCTTGGGATGGCCCTTGTCGTCTTTTTGCACCTTGATGACGCCGGCTTCGATCATTTCGTTGTAGAGATCGTTGCCTTCGCGGGTGCGTTCGCCCACGCCGGCGAACATGGAAACGCCGCCGTGCAGCTTGGCGATGTTATTGATCAATTCCATGATGACCACGGTTTTGCCGACCCCGGCGCCGCCGAAAGCGCCGACCTTGCCGCCTTTGAGGAAGGGGCAGATCAAATCAATGACCTTGATGCCGGTGGTCAGGACTTGCGGATTGGTGGATTGATCGACCAGAGTGGGAGCGGCGCGGTGAATGGGCAGGTATTTGTCCGCCTTCACCGGGCCTTGTTCGTCCACCGGCTGGCCGGTGACATTGAAGACGCGGCCCATGATGGCTTCGCCGACGGGCATGGAAATGGGGGCGCCGGTGTCAACGACTTCAAGGCCGCGCTTGAGGCCTTCCGTGCTGGACATGGCGACGGAACGGACCCAATTGTCGCCGAGATGCTGCTGCACTTCGAGCGTCAACTTGGTCTGGCCCTGACCGGGGACATCAAAGTCAACGGTAACGGCGTTGTAAATGGAAGGAAGGCTGCCGGGGAATTCTATATCCACGACCGGCCCGATGACCTGTACGATTTTGCCTTTGTTCATTTTAAAAATCTGCCCGGTATCACCGCAAAGAGAATGGAATCTAAGTGGGTTTTGTCCGGCATGTCAAGCCTCCGCGGACCGTTTTTTGAAAGTTTTCAAAACGCGAAAATTCGCGGGAGGAAAATTGAGCTTGAGTTGCAGGCGGAATGAATTAGATTAGCGGGGTTCATGAATACGACTGTCGCCATTGGCACTGTTTTACACCACAAAGGCCCCCAAGTGTGGACCATCTCTCCCGACGCGACTGTGTTCGAAGCCATTCGAATGCTGGCCGACAAAAACGTTGGCGCGCTTCTTGTTGTCGAGGAAGGAAAAGTCATGGGCATGTTCTCGGAGCGCGATTACACCCGCAAGGTCGCACTGGAAGGCAAAACATCCCAGAAAACTCTCGTGCGCGAAATCGTCTCCAAAGACGTCGTCACCGTCACCCCGCTTAATACGGTGGAGGATTGCATGCGGTTGATGACGGACAAGCGTATCCGCCATCTTCCTGTCCTGGACAACGGCAAGCTGGTCGGGTTGGTTTCCATCGGGGACATGGTGAATTGGATCATATCCGCCCAAAGCGCCACCATTGACCAGATGGAATCGTATCTTACCGGAAGATAATCTGCCTGGATTCAGGTTAGTTCCCGCGTCCCCGCGCCCAATTTCGGATTTGTCAGATCGCAAATTTCTTGCACAATCGGGGTAATGCGTAAACCTGGTCTGTTTTATCCGACATTGTTGCTGGTCTGCTGGACTGGATTGGTCGTTGCCGGCACCTATGCTTTGGTGGAGACGACTGTGCGCCAGCATCTCGCGCTGAATTACGCCAAGGTCAGGGGCCGCATTATCCAAAGCAAAGTTGGCGAGGGCGGTTCGATGCGCCGGGGGATCGAACTCGAATACGCCTACGTGGTCAGCGGGATTCATTATACCGGTCATCGCTTTCGTTATGATGATCACAACGCCACCTTTGAATGGGACGTCACTGTTGACGGGTTTCCGCGCCGGTCGTTCGAGACGGTTTATTATAATCCCAACAATCCGGCCGACGCCGTTTTAATGCCTGGGATTGAGGGCAACGACTGCCTGCTTCTGCTTTTTGCGTTGCCCTTGAACATAATGACCGGCGTTTTATGGCGCGCCTTGGTCGGACGATGGCGGGACGTTTACCGCGTTCCGCCTGTCGGCGGGGTGCGGGTTTTCAAACAACCGGGAGTCACGCGTGTGGCCATGGGGGAAATCTCTGCCGCGGGCGCGGCTGTTTACAGTGTCGGCGCCGCCGCTTTTTTTAGCGTGTTTCCGGCGGTGATCGGCGGCGGATTTGACCCTTCGTTGCGCATGATGGGAATCATCTGGGCTTTTGTCGTGCTGGCGGGTGTGGCGGCTTTTATTTGGCGCGCCTCCAGCATCCGGCGCGGCTTCTATGACTTGCGCATCGACGACGCGGCCCAAACCGTGACCCTCCCCCACATAGCCGGGCGCGCCCGGCTGGTTTCAATTCCCCGCCGCGAACTGCGCGGGGTTGCCATCCAGAGACGGATCAGCAAAGGGCCGAGTGGACTGCGTTTCAGCTACCTCCCGGCCTTGGTCCAAGGCGGATTGAACACCACCGCCCAATCAATCAAATTGGTGACATGGGGATGGAGCGAGAAAAGGGCCGAGGCTTTCAGCCGATGGCTGAGCCGGGAATTGGACGTCGAATTCAAAGGCATCGAGGAGGAAGACCCCGCCCCGGCGAACGGACATTGATCCTGATCCGTGAAAAAAAACAACCCTATCGGCTTGACCGTTTCGTTGATCCAATTCACCTTTCGCTTGTGATCAACCTAAAACAATTCGAGGTCTGGTTTGTCACCGGCAGCCAGCATCTTTACGGCGTCGATGCGCTGAAAAAGGTCGCACTTGACGCCCGGCAAATCGCGGCGGCGCTTTCGGCGTCGCCGTTCATTCCGGTCAATGTTATTTACAAGCCGGTCGTCACCAGCGCCGCCGAAGCCACGGCGATTTGCCAGCAGGCCGGCGTGGATGCCCGCTGCATCGGGGTGATTACGTGGTGCCACACCTTCTCGCCTTCCAAGATGTGGATTAACGGCCTGAAACAATTGCGCCGCCCTTTGCTTCATCTCCACACCCAGCATAATCGCGATATTCCCTGGTCCGCCATCGACATGGATTTCATGAATCTAAACCAGTCGGCCCACGGCGACCGCGAGCATGGTTTCATCATGAGCCGGATGCGGCTCAATCGAAAAGTGGTTGCGGGCCACTGGCAGGATTCCGCCGTCCAATCGCAAATCGGCTCCTGGACGCGCGCCGCCGCCGCCTGGCACGATTGGCAGGACGCAAAATTTTGCCGTTTCGGGGATAACATGCGCGATGTGGCGGTCACCGAGGGGGACAAGGTCGCCGCCCAGATACAACTGGGCTTTTCGGTCAACGGCTACGGCGCGGGCGATCTTGCCGATGTTGTCAATAGAATTTCGGAGAACGAGATCAGCAGGCTGGTCAGGGAATACGAGGCCAGCTATTCGATTTCGTCCAGGCTGCGCAAGAAACAGGGGATGCGCGAGTCGTTGCGGGAAGCGGCGCGGATCGAAATCGGGTTGCGTGATTTCCTGGCCGCGGGCGATTTCCGGGGATTCACCGACACGTTTGAGGATTTGCATGGTCTGGCCCAGTTGCCCGGCATCGCCACGCAGCGTCTCATGGCTGCCGGCTACGGCTTTGGGGCCGAGGGAGACTGGAAAACGGCCGCCCTGGTCCGGGCCATGAAGGTCATGGCCGCCGGCTTGAAAGGGGGCACTTCTTTCATGGAGGATTACACCTATCATCTCGACCCCAAGGACATGAAAGTGCTGGGCGCGCACATGCTTGAAATTTGTCCAAGCATCGCCCGCGCCCGTCCCTCCCTGGAAATTCATCCGCTCGGCATCGGCGGCAAGCCCGACCCCGTCCGCCTGGTGTTTGACGCCGCTCCCGGACCCGCCGTGAATGTTTCTCTGATTGACATGGGGAACCGCTTCCGGCTGATAGCGAGCGAGGTCGAGGTTGTCACCCCGGATCATCCCATGCCCAAACTGCCGGTGGCGCGCGCCCTTTGGCGGTGCAAACCCGATTTGCCCACCTCCGCCACCGCCTGGATTTACGCCGGCGGCGCCCACCACGCCGGTTTCAGCCAGGCCGTCACCACCCCCATGCTGGAAGACTTTGCTGAAATGGCCGGCCTTGAGCTGGTGATTATTGATGACAGCACCACCTTGCGCGCCTTTAAAAACGAATTGCGCCACAACGAGGTTTATTACGCTCTGGCCCGCGGTTGGTAAAAGAATTGATTGACATCCGCGCCGCCGCTCGAAAATGATGAAGCCGATTTAACTGACACATACTATTGCAAACGCATGAACCGTCTTCCGTCCTTGCTTGCCCAGTCGAACACCGCTTCAACCTTGACCGCGCCCGACTGGCTGGCTATCGGCCTTTACTTCGGGATTCTCTTATGCGTCGCATGGTGGGTCGTTAAAAGGGGCAAAGACACTGCGGCGGACTACTTTCTGGCTGGACGCAATCTTGGCTGGTGGGTGATTGGCGCATCGATTTTTGCGTCCAACATCGGTTCGGAACACATCGTCGGCCTGGCCGGTTCAGGGGCCAAGGATGGCGTTGCCCTGGCCCATTACGAATTGCACGCCTGGTGCCTGCTCGTGCTGGCGTGGGTGTTTGTGCCGTTCTACGCCAGATCCCTGGTTTTCACCATGCCCGAATTTCTGGAACGCCGCTTCTCGACTTCCTCGCGTTACGTATTGTCCATTGTCTCGCTTATTACGTTTATCGTTTCCAAGATTGCGGTGGGGATTTTTGCCGGCGGCGTCGTTTTTGCCACCCTGCTTCCCGAAATGAATCTGACCCTGGGCGGACACGTCATCGACAGTTTTTGGATCGGCTCCGTTTTGGTCATTGTGTTGACCGGCCTCTACACCATGCTTGGCGGCATGCGCGCCGTGGTTTACAACGACGCCGTGCAAGTCATCGTCCTCATTAGCGGCTCGGCTTTGCTGACCTTTTATGGATTGTCCCGGTTGGGAGGGTGGGGGGAGTTGAGGCGGATTTGCGGTCCTGAAATGTTCAACCTCTGGAAACCGCTCATTCCGGCGGGTGTCGAATCAACATGGTCGCCCGTTCTGATCCGGAACGCCGCCGGCGCCACCGTCAAGGAGGCCTGGTATTTTAACAACAATTTTCCGTGGCTGGGCATGGCGATTTGCGCTCCGGTCATCGGCTTGTGGTACTGGTGTACAGACCAATACATCGTCCAGCGGGCCTTGGGCGCGCCCAACGAACAAACGGCCCGCCGCGGCAGCATCTTCGCCGCCTTCCTGAAATTGTTTCCCGTCTATCTTTTTATTATTCCCGGCCTGATTTGTTTTGCTTTGGCCAAAAGCGGGAAGGTGCCGGGACTGGCCGAGGTCTATGACCCGCAAACCGGCCAGGCCACCGCCGCCGCGCAAGGGGCCTTTCCCTTGATGGTGGCGCGATTGTTGCCGGCCGGACTGCGCGGCATCGTGGTGGCGGGGTTGCTTTCCGCGCTGATGGGTTCCCTGGCGGGCGTTTTTAATGCCTGTTCAACCCTGTTTACGGTGGACATTTACGGCAAGCTCCGGGCCAAGGCCTCGCAGCACGAATTGGTGCGGATGGGCCGCATCGCCACCGTCATCATGGTTTTCATCGCCATGCTCTGGATCCCGGTGGTCAAGGGCGCCTCCGGCCTTTATAATTATCTTCAATCGGTGCAAGGCTACCTCGCTCCGCCGATTTTTGTCGTCTTTTTCTTCGGCGTTTTCTGGAAGCGGCTCAATGCCGCCGGCTGTCTTTGGGCCTTGATCGTCGGTTTTATCGTCGGCATTTTCCGCATGGGAGTTGACACGCTGGTGAGCATGGGCGCGGTCAAGAGCTATCCCGAAGGCTCGTTTCTGTGGATTGTCAACAATATTAATTTCCAATACTTCAGCATCCTGATCACCCTGATCTCCGCCCTGGTCATGATCGTGGTCAGCTACATGACCGGCGCGCCGGACGAGGCCAAAATCAGAAACCTGGCCTTCGGCGCCACCACTGCTGAAGACCGCGCCCAAACCCGCGCCAGTTGGGGTGTGGGCGAGGTCGCCGCCTCCGTCTTCATTGTGGCCTGCATTCTGGGCGCGTACTTGTATTTTACCGGACGGTGAAAAGCTACCGGCCGATGTACTTGATGACGGCCTGGGTGCGCGAGCGCACGTGCAACTTTTCGTAAATGTTCTTCAAATGCGTATGCACCGTCCGCAGGCTCAGGTTGAGCTTTTCCGCGATTTCCTTGCAAAGGTCGCCTTGGGACAGGAGGTCGAGGATTTCCCGTTCGCGCGGGGTCAGGTTTTCCGTTTCCCGCTTGGAGGCTCCCATGCGCTGAAACGATTGCACCACCATGCGCGCGACCCGTCCGGTCATCGGCGCGCCGCCGCTATGCACCTGCCGCAACGCCTCGAGCAAATCGCCGGACGGGGTGCGTTTCACCAGGTAGCCGCAGGCGCCCGCTTCCAATGCCTTGAACACTTTTTCGCTGTCTTCGAAAACCGTCAGCATCACCACGGGCAGGTTTGGCAGTTTTTCCTTGATGCGCGCCACGCATTCAATGCCGGACATCCCCGGCAGTTGGATGTCCATCAGCAATATGTCCGGCATTTCCGCGGGAATGCGCTTCAATGCCTCCTCGCCGGTTGGGTAGGTTTTTAAACAGCGGAATTCCGCCGCGGCATCCAAAATGCCGGCCAGACTTTCCCGGACCCGTTCGTCATCCTCAACTATCGAAACTTTAATTGGCATCATGATAATTTTTCAGGGGCAGAACAAATTCAATGCGCGTTCCATGGCCCGGCGTGCTTGAGAACATAATTTTGCCCCCCATCTTTTCTATCCGCCGCCTCATATTGGCCAGGCCATGTCTGGAGGACTTGTTGACGGCGTCGATATGAAAGCCATGGCCATTATCCTCAATGGCGATACTGAAATCGGAGCGGGTCACGTTGAAACGGAGGTGTACTTCGGTGGCTCTGGCATGTTTGATTGCGTTGTTGAAAGCTTCCTTGACTGCCAGAAAAATGCCATGCCGCAAATCCGAAGACAACGGATGCGGGGGGATATTCTCCGGCGCTTCCACGCGGCAGCGGGTGGCGGTGGCCCTGAAGAACTCCTCGGCAAACTGCCATAGATACAGGATCAGATTGTCGAGGGTATCGTTGCCGGGATGAACCGCCCACACAATTTCGTCCAAGGCCCGCACATTTAATCTGGCTGCGTTTGTAATCTTGGCCAGATGCCAGGCGGCTTGGGGCGGGTTGCTGGCCATGCTGCCCATGGCCAGTTCGCCCAGCAGCGCAATCTGGGTCAGGCTTCCCCCCAAATCGTCGTGGATGTCCTGGGCGATGCGGAGGCGTTCCTTTTCGACCGCGTGCCGCTGTTCGATCCGTTCCAGCTTCCGTTGCATCCTTTTCTTCGTCACCTTGCGCACCGTGCCGATAACGGTGGCGAAGACCGCCGAAATGGCCAGTCCGCGAAACCACCACCCTTGCCAGAAATGGGGCAAAAGAATCAGGGACATCGACGCGCCGACATCATTCCACACGCCGTCGCTATTGCAGGCCGCGACATGAAAGGTGTAGCGGCCGGGACTCAGGTTGTTGTAGTAGGCCACGCGCCGTGTGCCGGCCTGAATCCATTCCGAATCCATGCCGTCGAGTTTGTATTTGAATCGAATTCTCTCCGGCCTCTGAAAACTGAGGGCTGTGTATTGAAATTCCAAATTCCCCCGGCCCGGCGGCACCTGAATCGCGGTCGGGGAGGATGCCTGGGCGGACAGGATACCTGATTTATTGAGGGCGTTCCCATTGGGGAGTGAACGCATGTCGGCAATCAGGTCTTCGATATAGACGGGCGGCGGGGTGCGGTTGATTTTCAGGATTCTGGGATCAATGGCGACCAAACCCTGGTCGGTCGGAAACCATAGTTCTCCATCACGGGTCTTCCATGCGCCCGGTTTGCCGCGACCGCACAAGACGCTTCCCATGCCATCATCATGTCCGTAGGCGATGCTGGTGATGGCAGGGACTCTTTTGTGGTCAAAATCATCCAATTCTTTTTTAAGCACCCGGAAAACGCCTTTCGGGCAAGTGATCCACAGCCAGCCGGAATCGTCCTCGATGATCTCGAGGATTTCGTTGCTGAACAATCCGTCTTGCGCGGTGTATTGGGAGAAGTGTTCGGCGCCAAAACGGTTCAGGCCCTTGTTTTCGGTGCCGATCCAAAGGACCTTCTTCTCGTCTTGATAAAGGGCCGTCACGCTATCATCGGACAAACCATTCTTGCTGCTAAAGCGGGTGAATTGGCCATCCCTCCAGCGGTTCAAACCGTTCTGGGTTCCAAACCACAATTCGCCGTCCCGTCCCTCGCAGATGGCGCGCACTTCGTTGCCAATCATTTGGCCGGTTGCCCGGTTGGTGAGAAATTTGCCATTAGCCAGGCAGGCCAGCCCTTTGCTGTGCCCGATCCACAGATTGCCCGACCGGTCTTCGTGCATGACTTTTATCGTGGCATTGGTCAATTGACCCATGGCGGTTCGATAAACCACTCCGCCGTGTTGTAATTGCACCAGGCCATCGCCGTAGGAACCGCTGACCCATACGCTGTTGTCGCGCCCTGTGCAAAGCGAGGTAATCAAATCAAACCGGAAACCTGTCTCCGGGCCGTAGGCCGTGACCGTCTCGTTTTTTAATTGATCGAGTCCTCCGCCCCAGGTGCCGGCCCAGAGGGTTCCGGCGTAATCTTCCAGCACGGCGGTGACATTATTGTGGGTCAATTGTTGTTTGTCATAGACCAGCAGCCGCTTGGGGGTGAGCTGGAACAATCCATCTTGGGAACCCGCCCACAAATTGCCCTCCCGATCCTCAAACAACGTGTTTATCCTGCCAAAAGAATTTCCCTGCCCATCAAACACCTCGATGAACCGTCCGTCTTTGAACTGGCTTAATCCGCTGTTGTTTCCCACCCATAGGTTGCCTTGGCTGTCGCTCCGAATCGCGCTGGTCAGGCGGTCGGAGAGGCCATACCGTCTGTCGTAGGCGTAGAATCTCTGGCTCCGATAAAAAACCAGCCCGTGATCGGACCCAATCCACAATCGTCCTGGCACATCCTGCCAAATGCCGGTCGGTGAATTGTCCGGCAGCCCGTTGTTTCGGGTGTAGGTCGTGATGCTTTTGCCGTCCATCCGGTTTAACCCTTGATCGGTTGTGATCCAGACCAATCCCTCGGAATCTTCCAGAACAGATCGAATGTGATTTGAGACCAGGCGATTCTTCGTTGTGTAGTTGGCAAACTTTCCCGCCTGGTAGTGGCTCAAACCGGTGGTGGTGCCAATCCAGAGCGACCGGTCGCCGGCTTCATGGATCGAGGTCACGCAATCCCCGGCCAGTCCGTTGCTGCTGGTGAAATGGTCAACCCGTCCGCGGCCAATTCCCGTCAATCCCTCCATCCCCGAACCAATCCAGAGAATTCCGTTCTGGTCCACGCACAGGCTGGTGATGCAGGGGTTGGTCAATCCTAATAAATTCTTCACATCGCATGAAACAAAGCGCGCTCCGTCAAACCGGGTCAGGCCGTTGTGTGTTCCCACCCAGATGTAGCCATCCGGCGTCTGGGTGATGGCTTGTATCCGGTCGTCCGGCAGCCCGTCATCCATTCTCCAGACGCGCGAGAGATACTGGAATGTGGCGTGGTCCAGACTCCGCCAATCCGACCAGGACAGATTTCCCGAAATCTGGCGGCGATAGTTCAGAACGTCGTCGAGTCTTTCGTCGAACGCGAATATCTCCATGTCCCCTTCCGTTCCTTTGCCTATCACGGGGTAGGACCGGGTGCTTCCCCCCACATCAGCCCACCGCGGCCCGTTGGTTTTCCCGCCCGTGCCTTGCTGGATTTTGAGGCCGCCCACCAATGACATGTCGGTCCACTGTATCCAGTTGGTCGTCGCTCCCGCCTTGGCTTGGAAGGCGTGATAAATGATGCTGTTGGCGGGGTTGACGGTGAAGATTTCGATCCGGCCGTCACGATTCCGCCCCAGAGCGATCACCGGCTTCATTTTTGCGCCCAAAGAATACCAGGGCGACCAATTTGAGGCCGGGGTGGCCGAAAGTTGAAATGCATGGACCACCAAACCATCCCCGGCGTTGACTCCGGCTATTTCCAAACGGCCATCCATATTCTGTTCCACAGCAAAACCGGGCAAAATACGCTGGTTCAAACCGGACCAGCCTGACCACTCATTGGGCACATCCGGAGAGGTCTGCCAGCAATGCATTAGTTGTTGGGTATGGTGATCAATGCCATAAAGCTCAAGCTGGCCGGTTTTATTGCCCACCACCACCACGCCAGGTTCAAACGATCCGCCCATATTTGTCCAGGCCGACCAATCCTGGAAAGAGTCATCCTGCCAGATGTGTCTTACAGAATCATCCTGCGCGCTCACAGCGAACACCTCCAGACGTCCGTCCGTGTCCTGAATCGCCCCCAGAGGCCCCCGCACTTCCTGCGCTGGCAGACTGACCCAGTTCGACCATGCCGGGCTATTGGGCGTTTTTTGGAAATTGCATTTCACGGACCTTGTGAGTTGATCCACCGCAAAAACCCCCAGCCGTCCGGTGGAATCGTTGACCACCGCGATGCCCGGAGAAAAAGGACTGCCCAAGGTTGACCACGTTGACCAATCGTGCAGGGATTCTCGTTGCCAGCGGTGGCGCAGGGTGCCGTTTGCATCCACCATAAACACCTCCAATCGCCCGTCTGCGTTCGTTCCCGTCGCCAGATTGGCGGTCCAGGAATCGGCGGCGGCATGGCTGGGGGCGGGCAGGGTGAGGAGGACGCCGACGGCCACGAGAACGCCAAACGGCAGCAAAGGACTGCAGTGTTGGCCTGTTCTACTCATGACATGATTACAGCGTCTGGGGGTTGCCAAGTCAACCTTGGATCAAACCAAGCCAAGAGACTTCTTATACGTATAACTCGGTATGGCGCGATTTCGGGAACGCAACGATAGTAACAGCATAAGCCGGACAAATTAAATTCGGAACGATGGTCACGGGGATTTGTCACTGGGTTGTTTTGGTGTCGTCGCCTGCGGACCGGCATGTGGAGTATGAAAGCAGTCAGGAAAGTGGATAAAAAATGAAAGACATGTCAAAAGACAAAGGTTGCGGGAAGTTCTATCATGGCGTGGTTCGCGTGGGCGCCGTCAATTCCCGGAGTCGTCTCGCGTTCACCTTGATTGAGTTGCTGGTGGTCATCGCGATCATCGCGATTCTGGCCGCCCTGTTGCTTCCCGCGTTGGCCAAGGCCAAACAGCAAGCCCAAGGCGCTTATTGCCAGAGCAGTCTCCGCCAGGTGCATTTGTCCTGGATGATGTACACAGCCGACTTCAAGGAGTACACGCCCGGCAATTACTGGCAGCAGGAGGATTCGGATAGCTGCGGTTCGAATTGGTTGTCGGGCGAGATGCAGCCTGATGTGGCGAACAACAAGGACAACACCAACACGGCCTATTTTATGACCCCGCAATATGCGGAGTTGGGACCGTACATAAAGAGTCCGAAAATATATCAATGTTGCGCTTCCAGACTTCTTTGTCAGGAAAGCCCTTTTCCCCAGCCCTTGTGCCGCGACATTTCGATGAATAACTGGATGGGGTATCAGAACGATCCCACCGCGGCCGACACCAACGCCGGTTTCCAGCCTTTTCACAAAACAGGCGATATCAACGGGCACACTCCCGGCACCGGCTTTGTCTTTGGCCCGTCGGTGGCGTATGTGTTCATAGAAGAGAAGGACACCAGCATTGACGACGGCGAGTTTCTTGTTAACGAAACCGTGAACAATGTCATTGCCAACATCCCGGCCAGTTACCATGCCGGCGCAGGCGGGGTGACCTTTGCCGACGGCCACTCCGAAATCCACAAATGGAGGACCGCGGAGGTGTTGCTCCCTGTCCAGCAAGCCGGCATCATCAACACGCCCCATGAGAATTTCATATCTTGCAACCCGGGCAATGTGGACTTGTTGTGGCTGCAGGATCATACGACCTATTCCACCACACCCTATCAGTTGCCAGGACAATGAGCCTCTGATATTCAGCAGATTTTTTTAAACGAACTGTTTCGATCAAAAAATTCCCTAAAACCCCCTAAAACCTCCACATGAGAAATATATCCGAAAACCTTCGCAGGCAGGATGTTCATACCCTTATCACGACTGGCGTGGCACTGTTCGCAGCAGTGGCGACGTACGGTCAATCGCCCTACATGTCGGCCGTGGAAAATCTCAATCCTGCCGCCTATTGGCCTTTGCAGGAAACCACCCCGCCGCCGGGGGCATACGTGGAAACGAATATCGGCTCGCTTGGGCAGATCGCGAACATGTACTACGCCTCCTCCCTCTCCACGGGGGTTGATCCCGGGGTAATGGGCGCGGTGAACGATGGCGACACTGCGACGAAATTTGGGGGCAATAGTTCGGGCTTCGGAATTGTGCCCACGACAGACAACCGCGTGTCGTTGCCGGCCGGCAAACCGTTCACGGTTGAGACTTGGGCCTATGCGACAGGCAATAACCAGTACGTCGGCGTGGTGACGCAAACCGGGCCGCTTGGACCGGGTGGCAATAATGCCGCCGGATACAAGGCCGGGTGGGCTTTGAGCCAGAATTATGTCCCTTCAGAGGATGACGGCAGCGGCACCGTGTCGGGTGAGGTGCAGGGCTGGAGTTTCATGGTGTTTAACGGCACGAGTCCGTTCAGTGGCTCGATCGCGCTGGCCCCCAACCAGTTTGCCCTCAATACTTGGTATTATCTGGTGGGCGTCTTCGACGGCACCAATGCCCACATGTATGTCAACGGCGTTTTGGCCAGTCCCGATCTGTCCACGCCAATGCCCACCGGGACCTCATTTGTGCCGGACACTTGGGATCCGATTGAGGTTGGATGCGGTCGCGGGCTGAGCGCCAACACTTACCCTGGGGCGTTGGACGAGGTGGCGATTTACACCAACGCGCTGACCTTCAATCAGATTTCGAACCACTATAATGCGGCGACGAACGGTTCCGCCAATTACAGCCCAACCGTTCTGGGCGATAATCCATACATGTATTGGCGTATGGACGCGCCTTACTACTCTGCGCCCTCTTACGGCTACGGGTTCCCGGTTGCCGCCAATTACGGCAGCCTGGCTTCGAGCATGAACAATCTCAACACCGGCGTCACCGGTTCCAGTGCGGCTATTTACCAACCCGGCACTTTGCCCGGCGTGGCCGGCCCCTCCTACGCCGGCTTTGGCGCCAACAGTTATGCCTGTGCTTTCAATGGTCTGAATAGCGCTGTCGATGTCGGCTATGTCTCGGCTCTGGACCCGACGGGCAACTCCACGCCGCTGACCGTCTTGGGCTGGTTCAAAGGAAATCCAATGGACAACAACGGACGATACAACAGCTTGGTGAGCCACAGCGACAAATCCTGGCACGCCAAAATCAACAACGGCGTGACCAAATGGAATTATGGCGGCTCAAATGCACCCGACCTAAACGGGCCGGCCATCAATGTCAACGATGGCAATTGGCACATGTTTGCCGGTGTTTATAACCCGCCCGCCACTCTCCTTTACATTGATGGTATCGCCACTTCGGCAAGCACGAATCTGAGCATCCTGGGCAGCAATTCGATGGACATCTTCTTGGGAGGCGCGCCGGATCACATCCAGACCAATGGATACGCCTATAATACAGGCCAGCAGTATTTGGCCGGCAGCTTGGCTCACGTTGCTTATTTTACCAGTGCGCTGTCTGCCTCGCAGATTCAGGGTCTCTATTCTGCCGCCGGGGCGCCTCCGATGATCCAGGTCCAGCCGACCACAGGCATCGCCACCAATGGCGGAGGCACGACCAACGTCTTCTCTGTCGTGGCGAGCGGCGCGGCGAACTTGGTTTATCAATGGTACCTGACCAATGCAAGCGGTCTGACTGCCTTGACCGATAACGGGACAAGCATCGTTGGATCGGCCGCAGCCACGCTGACCCTTACCAATCTGGCCGACAACGAAAGCGGTTCCTATTTTGTGGTTATTTCCAACTCCTACGGGGTCGTGACCAGCAGCATGTCCGGGCTTCAGATTCATTCCGAACCCTTCATTTCCAGCCAGAATCCTCCCGGGGCATTCCAGCTTTTTGTCAATCAAAACTATACCCTGTCTGTGACCGCGACTGGCGGCTCGCCCCTGATGTATCAGTGGTATACCAACGGAGTTGCGGATACGACGGCGGGCCTCGGCTCGACTTACGTGTTGACCGGCGTTTCTTTGGGCATGTCCGGCACAACGTTCCAGTGCGTGGTCAGCAATTCAATCAGCACGGCGACCAGCGCGTTGGCCACCTTGACCGTGAATCCGCTCCCGGCCAGCATCGCCAACAGCGCGTATTCCACGGGTATCCTGGCCTTGAATCCGTCCGGTTACTGGCCGTTGCACGAGGTTGCAACGCCGGTGCAGGCCGATATTGAGACCAACTATGGCACCCTGGGTGCGCTGGGCGCGGCCTATTACGGCGATTGGAATATTAATTTCAGCAATCCTTCCAACTTCATCGAGATGGAGCGCGGAGTTCCCGGCGCGATTGCTGGTGACAGCGATCCGGCGGTACGGTTTACCAAAGGTCCCGCGTCATATCTGGTTGTTCCGCACGTGTCGCCGCTCGCGACCATTAAGCCGCCGTTCACTTTGGAAACATGGGTGTATCCTTCTGACAACCGTTCCTACTCGGTTCTGATCGGGCAGGGCGGCGGCTCTGCATTAAATGGCGGGGCGAACGACGGCGGTTTCGCCTTGCAATGGTCCGGATCGACCAACAGCTTTAGCTTGGTAATATGGAACGGCGTCGGTGGGGGCAGCGACGAATATAAAACCACGTCCATTTACCCGGAGGGTCAGTGGTATCATCTGGTCGCCACGTACGACGGCACCAATATTGCGATGTGGATTAATGACCAGACTCCTTCCTACCAAAGCGGAAGTCCGACTGCGTCAATGAGTCCCGATTATTGGTCGCCTCTGACCATTGCGGGCGGTCGCAATGGCGGTTCCGGGGCGGCGGATCTGTTCGGCGGGGCTCTGGATGAGATCGCCATTTACACCAATGTTTTGTCAAACAATCGCATTCAAACCCACTACAACGCCGGCATTAGCGGCGGAGCCGGGGTTTACAAGGCCGCCGTCCTGGCAGACAAGCCTTTGCTCTACTATCGGATGGATTCGCCGGCTTACGTGCAACCGCCCCGCAGCACATGGGCGGTGGCGACCAATTACGGGGCGGACGCGATCAACGGCGTCTATACTCCCAACTCTCTCCCCGGCACTTATACCAATTTGCCGATCTTGGGATTGAGTTCCTCGGTGGCGGCTCCGGGCAACGGCATGGGCGCGTATGTCGATGCTGGCATTACTTCGGACTTTAATCCGCTGGGCTACACGTCATTCAGTTATACGGCCTTGTTCAAGGGGTATCCCAACGACGACCGGAGTTACAGCAGCATCATGTCAGCCAACGATGCGCAGTGGCGCAGCGAAATCAACTCAGCCGGAAAAATTCAGGCTCATGCTTCCGGGGGCAGCGATATGACGTCAAGCAACGTTTACAATGACGGCAACTGGCATCAGCTTGTCGTCACGGCTTTTGGCAATCCCGTCACCAAGGAATTCACGAACATGATGTACGTTGACGGGATTTTGCAGGCGACGAACAACGGCACGGGGACGAATAACCCGGCAGCCGACCCCGGTCCCGAAGTGCTGATCGGTAATGAGTACGGTTTTTCGATTACGAACAGCACGGGCAACCCCGCTGCGGAACGCAGCATCGCCGGCAGCATTTGTGAGGCGGCATTTTTCAATGGCACGGCCCTGACCCAAAGCCAGGTTCAGAACCTTTTTAACGCTGCCGGCATTTTGCCTTATTTCACGCTCCAGCCGGTTTCAGCCACCGTCAATGCCGGTGCCAATTTCACCAACAAGACATCGGTCAACGGCAGCGGCGGATCGTTCACCTTCCAGTGGTACACCAATGGAATTCCCCTCAGCGGCCAGACCAGCAGCAACTTGGTTTTAACCAATGTGACCGCCGTGAATATCAGCACCGATTACTATGCGGTGGCGACCAGCCCCATAGGCTCAACCACCAGCTCGATTGTCGCCTTGAATGTCAATATCGCGCCGCTGATTACCAATCAAATTCCGGCCAGCACGAGCGTAACCATTTATGCGGGCACCACGTTCAACATGTCAATTGCTGCCGGCGGCGAGGTGCCGCTATCCTATTACTGGCATTCCAATGGGGTGGTGGCTGCCGTGTCCACAAACGCCTCCTACGCTCTGAGCAACCTTGTGGGCGGCACCTACACGAGTTACTGCGTGGTGAGCAACGCGGTTGGGACGGCTACCAGCGTCACTTGGACGGTGAACGTCATTGCGGTATCTGCGGCGTATCCCCAGGCGGTTCTGGCCCTCCATCCCATTGGCTATTGGCGGCTGAACGAAGCTGAACAAGGCAACGGTGACAACGGAGTCGTTTGCAACGATTATGTCGGTGGAAATAACGGTATCTACACCAATACTCTCCTGGGTCAAAATGGTTACAATTACGGGGATGCGGCTTTCCCAAATTACGACACGGAGACCAGCGCGAATTTCGGCAGTGTGGCCAACCCGAACAGTTGCGCTTATGGCATCTCAAACACAGCCATATCCGCCGGTCCCGGCACGAACGCCACCTTCACGGTTCAGGGATGGGCGATGAGTACTGCTTCGACCGTAAACACGCCCGCCGTTGTGGGCAAAGGCATCTATTACGATGAGGAATACACTATCGACGCAGGCGCCAGCCCCAGAAATTGGCGCTTTGAGATCAGATCGTTTAACGGCACAGCCTACAACGCAAATGCGGGCGTGGGCGCGAACGACAGCGCCTGGCACTTCCTGGTCGGAGTTTGCGACGAGGTGAACGGCAATGTCACCCTCTACATTGACGGCACCAATGCCGGCACCGTTGCCATCCCGCCAGGGTCGGGCATCCAGGCGTCCAATTCCAGCTTCCCGATGTCCATCGGTGCCAGGTCCAGCGCGGGAACAAGCTACGACGAGCAGCTTGTTGGCAATGTCAACGATGTGGCCTTGTTTAACTATGCGTTGACTTCCAATCAAATTGCCGCGGAGTATGTTGCCTCCGGTGTTGCGCCCCGGATTTCCCAGCAGCCGCCCGTCAGCACAAACGTGGATGGCAATGGCACCTTGGTTGTGCCTGCGAGTGTGGTAGGCACCGCGCCCTTGTCCTGTCAGTGGTATGATGAGAACAACAACCCTATGCAGGGAGCAACCAACGCCGCGCTTACTGTTGTCAATATCACCACCAACAATGTTTACACATTGCAGGTGACGAACATCTATGGAAGCGCCACTTCCCAATCTGTCTCGGTTAATGTCGAGTACGCTCCTTCCATCATACAGGATATTACCCCGTCCCCCGTGACTGCCGTGGTCGGCTCCTCCGTCTCCTTTGTGGTGGATGTTGATGGCGACTTGCCGATGACCAATGGATGGCAGTTCAATGGCAGCACCCTCTTCAATGGCAGCCGGATCAGTGGCGCCACCAACTCTGTGTTGACCATCAACCCTGTTCAATTGACTGATGCTGGAACCTACCAACTTTTTGTGACCAATGGTTCCGGCAGCATCGCAAGCGCCCCAGCCGTCTTGACTGTGGTGCCGACGTTGTCCTTCAACACCAGCGGGCCTGGTTGGTCCGGCCAGGGGACGGGGACAGCCTCTTTGTGGCAGGGCGGCGACGTTCTGCGATTGACCGATGATCTTGGCAATGAATCCAACAGCGTCTTTTACATCTCGCCTCTCTATGTCGGCGCGTTTGAGGCCACATTTGCTTATCAAGTCGTCACTCCAGACTCACTTGCCGACGGGGTGACCTTCTGCATCCAGAACGACCCGCGCGGCGCGGCGGCTTTGGGTGAAGGCGGCGGCGCTTTGGGATATGGTCCCAACAGCTACCCGGGTATCTTGAACAGCGTGGCGTTTGAGATGAATATCTATGGATCCGCCGCCGGTGGTGTGGGTGTCGCGTTCGGCACCAATGGCTCGATTGGCCCCAACGAACCGATCACCCCGCTCATCTTCAGCAGCGGCGATGTCATTAGCAACTTCGTGACTTACAACGGAACGACCGCGACCGTGACAATGACCGATGTGACTGTCGGTTCCACGAATTACGGCGCCACGTTTTCCACGAACACGATTGTGAATATTACAAACATCGTGGGCGCCAATCTTGCCTATGTTGGGTTTACCGGCGCTGATGGTGGCAGCAAATCGACCCAGCAGGTCAGCGACTTCAGCTTCATCAGCCTGGCTCCGGGTCTCACGGCTCAAGTTTCGGGCGGGAACTTGTTGCTCTCTTGGTCGCCCTATGGCATTGGCGGCTACGTTCTTGAGCAATCCCCGGTCTTGGGGAAGGCTGCCGTTTGGACGCCGGTTGCCGCCACTCCGACACTGGTTAACAATCAGTATCAGGTGTCCGTGCCGATCTCGGGAAAGGCGTTGTTTTACAGTTTAATCTTGCAGGTTCCAGGTAACTTCTAATCGAAAGCAAAATAACAAAATATGAGTAAAGTCAGTGCAGGAATAAGCCGGCGCGGGTTCATCCGGCAGGCAGGGGGTGTTTTGGCGACAGCGGCAGCGTTTCCCGCCATTGTGCCCGCATCCGTTCTGGGTCGGAGCGGCGCCATTGCGCCTAGCGAACGAATCACGATGGGCTTCATCGGGGTGGGAGGGCAGGGCGGGGGCCATTTGTTCGGCGGGGCTTGGACTTATGTGACCGGCGGTTACGCCGGGCGCAAGGAGGTCCAGGTTCTGGCGGTGTGCGACGTCTGGCGGAACAAGCGCGAAGGGGCCACCGCGCGTGTCAATGAACATTACCGCGAGATATACGGCAATCAGTTCGCCCCCTGTCAGGCCTACGACGATTTCCGCCGCGTGCTTGAGCGCAAGGACATTGACGCGGTCCTGATTGCCACGCCTCCCCACTGGCACGCCACCATGGCCGCCATGGCCGCGCAGGCGGGCAAGGACATTTATTGCGAGAAACCCTCCGCTGTCACGCTGGGCGAAGCCGTGGCCATGCGCGCGGTGGTGCAGCGTTACGGGCGCGTCTTTCAGGCGGGCACGCAGCAACGCAGCGAATACGGCGGCAAGTTCCGCCAGGCGTGCGAATTTGTCCGCAGCGGACGCATTGGCAAACTGAAGGAGATTTACGCCTATCGCGATGGCGGCGGCATTTTGTGGCCGAAACGGTTTGGCGCGGGCCGGCCTGTGCCGGACGGATTGGATTGGGATCTCTGGCTGGGGCCGATGCCGTGGCTCCCCTATGACGGCAACCCTGTGGCGCACCGGGATGAGTTTGGCGAATTGAACTGGGGCCAGCACCATTACGACATTGTGCAATGGGCGGCGGACGCGGATGAAACCGGGCCGGTGGAAATTTTCATGGAAGACAAACGGTCCTGTTACAAGTACGCCAACGGCGTGGTGGTTTATGGGAAACCCTATCCGGACGAACCGGTGGGCGCCGATGGCGGGGCCTGTTTTGTCGGGACGACCGGTCGCATTGCGGTGGATCGGGACAGTCTGGTTTCGGACCCGCCGGACCTGGTGCGCGAGCCTTTGCGTCCAGACGAAGTCCATCTTTATCACAGCGACAGCCATTCGGGGAATTTCCTGGAATGTGTCCGCACCCGGCAGCGCACCATTTGCCCGGTGGAAGTCGCCGTCCGGTCCATCAGCGCCGTTTTGCTTGGCGGCGTGGCCAAACAGTTGAATCGCACCCTGAAATGGGACCCGAAGGCGGAGCAATTTGTCGGGGATGAGGAAGCCAACCGGCTGATGACCATCGCCAAGCGCGCGCCGTGGAATATTTAGGATTATTAAAATGAAAAGATTTTTTGCCGTTATTGTCCCCCTGTCAGCCCTGGTTGTGTTCCAGCCGTTTGTTGCGCTGGGCGCGGATGCGAACGAGGAAACACAATTGATTGCCGTCCTGAACTCCGATCATCCCTTGCGGGATAAAGACGCGGCCTGCGCGCGGCTGAAATGGGTTGGCACGCCGCGTTGTGTTCCCGTATTGGAAGGATTGCTGGCCGATGCGCAGATGACCCAATCGGCCTGTTACGCGCTGGAGTCGATGCGGTGTCCGGAGGCGGGCAACGCGCTGAGGCAGGCCCTGGCGAAAACATCGGGTTCCAACGAAGTGTGTATTATTGACTCGCTTGCTGTCCGCAACGAGACGGCGGCCGCGCCCGATTTGGCCAGACTGCAAACCGGCGCGGACTCCGCGGTGGCGGCGGCGGCGGCCAGGGCTTTGGGACACATGAGCGGGCCGGAGGCGGTGTCCGCCTTGCAGACGGGGTGGAGCGAATCGGGCGCCGGCGCGGTGCATCAGGCGCAATGCGACGGCTTGCTGGCTTGCGCCACCCGGTTGTCAAACGAGGGGGATAAGGAGCAGGCCTCGAAAATCTTCAAGGGGCTTTACGATCGCGAAAAAGACGACGGCATCCGGCTGGCCGCTTTTCGCGGCGAAATCCTTTCCGCAGGCGACGGCGGGGCTGCGCTGCTCGTGCAAGCCATCGGCGGAAACGACGCCCCCAGCCAGGGCGCGGCCCTGCAACTGGCGGCGAAAGTTGGCGACTCCGCCACCACCAAGGCTCTGGCGGATTTGCTGCCGAAATTGCCTGTGCCGATGAAGATTGCCTTGCTGCAAAGCCTGGCTCAACGCGGCGACCCGTCCGCGCAATCATCCATTGTTCAGATGATTGACAATCCGGACGTCAACGTGCGCGTGGCCGCGATCGCGGCTTTGGGCGATTTGGGCGACGGCTCCGTTGCCCTGCCGCTGGCGCGCAAGGCCGCGGGCGCGACCGGCGCGGAAAGAAGCGCCGCCCGCCAATCCCTGGTCAGTCTGCGGCACGGACCCGTCACGGACCCGTTGCTGAATCTGTTGGCTGACGCCACTCCCGAAGTGCAGACGGAGTTAATCCGCGCCCTGTGTGATCGCGGCGATGCGGCCGCCGCGCCTGAAATGTTGAACCTGGCGGCGGGCGGGAACGAATCGACCCGGTCGGCTGCGTTGCAAGCCCTGGCCATGCTCGCCGGTCCGGCGCAAGTCCAGCCTCTCGTCCAACTTGTTGTCAATTGCACGAATGACGATGTCCGGTCAGAGGTGGCGGATGTCCTGACCTCCGTCTGTCAACGGCTGGACTCCCGCAAAGGGCAGTATGACGTCCAGAATCTGGTCAAGGCCGTTCGGACCGCGCCGCTGGACGCGCGTCTGGCCCTGCTTGGCGTATGCAGCGGGGTGAGCGATGCGAGCATTCGCGATGTGCTGCGCGCGGCGGCGTCCGACCCTGATGCCCGAGTGCATGAGGCCGCCCTCCGCTCCTTGTGCGAGACGCATGATCCCGGGTTGTTGCCGGACCTGATCAAGGTGGCTTGCGGCGACAAGGAAAACAAATTCAGATTGCTGGCCGTCAAAGGCTGTGTCCGGTTGACCACCCAGGACGACAGCGTCAGACTGCCCGTCGGCACGAAACTGGACACGCTGAAGGCGATTGCCGGCACATCGTTGAGCGTGCCGGAGAAGCAGTTGGTTCTGTCGGGGCTGAGCACCGTCAACGACCAGCGCGCGCTTGATCTGGCCACGCCGATGCTGGACGACGCGGCAGTGCGGTTGGAAGCGGCCAAAGCGGTCATTCACATAGCCGAATCAGTCTCGGACGCCCATCCTCACGAAGCGGGCGCGGCCCTGAAAAAAGTATTGGCCATGCAGACCAATCCGGCCACGCGTAAATCCGCCGAAAAAGCTTACAAGAAACTCCAATAATTTTTGGACGCCGAAGCCGGCAAGCCACGGGCAATCCTGAAAGGATTGCAATCACTCAGCCCAGCGGTTGGCGCGAACGCGCCCACCCTGGGAAAGGGTTGGGGTGAGGGCGGTCCCCATCGCCGCACCCCATTCTGAAAACGCCTCGTTCCCAATTATATGAGCCTGGCAATCGGATTGACACAATCCGTCGCCAGGAAATACCGTGGCGGTCGTGACCCGGAACCACGTCTCAGAATTTCTGTTATTGGTCATGGCTTCGTGCCATGCGCTCGGCGCGGACAGCAAGAGCGGGCCAAAATCTTTTCCAGAGTTGCAGTCGGCCATTGAAACGGTTTTACAGGAAACCAGGACGCCGGGAGCAGCCATCGCCATCGTCTCGCGAGACAAGGCAGAGTGGGTTGCGGGCATTGGAAAAGCGGATATCGCCGCCAACAAACCAGTAACCCCGGAAACCCTTTTTCGCATCGGGTCCGTTTCCAAATCGTTCGCCGCCCTGGCCGCGCTCAAGTTGCAGGAGGAAGGCAAACTCAGGCTGACGGATACGGTGAGGCAATGGGTGCCCGAAGTGGCCTTTGTCAACCCATGGGAGGCAGGCGATCCGGTGCGTTTGATCCACTTGATGGAACATACCACAGGTTTTGACGACATGCGCCTGCGTGAATATGCGCTCAACGATCTGACCCCGATTACGTTGAAGGATGCGCTGGCCTATGGCGCTTCTTCGCGCATTTCACGCTGGCCTCCCGGCACCCGGATGTCTTACTGCAATTCCGGCCCCGCTGTCCTCGCGGCGGTCATCGAAAAAGTTTCCGGGGAACGGTTTGAGGATTATGTGCGGGAAGCACTTTTTCAAACCGCTGCACATGGATACCGCCGGTTATTTTTACACACCGGCAGTGGAGCAGGGGTTGACCAAGCTGTATCATCCCGACGGCATCACGCCGTATCCTTACTGGCACATTAGTTACCGGTCCGCCGGCGCCATCAATGCGTCCGCCAGGGACATGGCCAATTATGTGCGGTTTTATCTCCAACGCGGCAGCCTCGACGGCACGCAGTTGCTCCAGGCCTCGTCAATCAAGCGCATGGAAACCACGGAAACTTTGCCGTCGGCAAAATTGGGCAATGTCGCCGGATACGGGCTTTATAATTACGCCACCTTTGAAGGCGCCTTCGTCTTTCGCGGACACAACGGCGGGGTGGGAGGCGGATTGACCGAAATGGCTTATCTCCCCGACTACTGGCGCGGCTACGTTGTCATGATTAACTCGGGAAGCGTCTAGGCGCTGAACCGAATTGCAAAACTGGTTCGTCCCTGCGTCATTCGGGATTTGACTCCGCCGGCCTTGCCGCCTGCGGCGTCGGTCCCGGCCGAAATTCGCCGCCACTACGGCGGATACTACCAGGGAATCAGCCCTCGTGTTCAGATGTTTTATCCTCTGGAGCGGTTGCTCAACGTGGGGAAACTCGCCTTTACTGCCAACGGCATCTCAATGACGACCTATAATCTGCACCACCGGCAATGGGTGTCTGTGACAGAACGGTTGTTTCGTGAGGAAGATCAGTCGGTGGCGACGCTGGCCCTGTTGCCGGATGCCGATGGAGAGACATTGATCCAATCCGATGATGGGACTTTCAAGAAAGTTTCCGCGATACTGGTTTGGGGACAGCGCGTTGCCGTCGTCCTGATTCTTTTACTGATGGGGGGCGCGCCGTTTTCCGCGCTTGTTTGGGGGATAAGAAAGGTATTGGGCAAACTGCGTAACACCGGTCCGTTCTCACTGCGCCTGATGCCGTTGCTCAGCACAGCTTTGCTGACCGCGTTCGTCGGCCTCTTTGTAATGCAAAGGAACGATATGTTGACAATAGGTGTGTGCTCCTGGGTTGCCGTTGGCATCATGCTTCTAAGCATTGCCTTCCCTTTGGCGGCGGCGGCGAATCTCTTTATTGTCTATCGTGAAAGGTCCGCTCCCATGAATCGCCTGTCATATTGGCACGCGGTTCTGGCCGCAGCCGCCGCGGCCGCCGTCGCAATCTACATGGGCTGCTGGGGCCTGATTGGGCTGCGTCTCTGGGCCTAAGCGCAATGCCGTATAGGAATTGGGGAGGGATTTGCGAAGTAACGTGCTGATGGCC
>CAZLEE010000035.1:0-12470 GCA_964558455.1 uncultured Verrucomicrobiota bacterium
TGGCCATCAGCACGTTACTTCGCAAATCCCTCCCCAATTCCTATACGGCATTGAGCCTAAGGAGCCGTCAAAAAATAACATTTACAATCTGACTTGGTCTTTTGGCGGCTGGCTTCGTTGCTCGCTCGTCACAGATTCATGCGGATATGCTCCTCGCTCGCTCCTCGCCAGCCGCCAAAATCCCGGCGTCATATTTGTAAATGTTATTTCCTGACGGCTCCTTATGCCAAAAGGATCCAAATTTTTTAAATTACGGGTTGATTTCCGGCGGGCGGAGGCGGTAGCGTCTAAAAATTCATCGAATTTATGTCAATTAAACGTTGCGCAGGGTTGTTGTGTATTCTGGCAGTGTTAATCATGGCCGGCTCGTGCGACCGCAATGGTTCTTCCCCGGGCGCAAACGGCTATTTCCAAACCCAGTTCCAGACGGAGTGCCAGTTTATCGTGGAAGCCGTTGTGTCCGATCTGGCCGAACAGATTTACTTTGCCGCGAAGCATCGTTTGCCGGAAAAGAAATACTTCTCGGTGCTGGCGGTGGAGCAGGCCGGCTCGCCCGTCGATGCGCCGAAGTATGATCTGAGCATCAGTCTGGATAAGGCGCATCGCGGACTGAAGCTGCCTTTGAACGTGGATGGGCCGATATGGTCGCCGGCGGTCTATGCCGAGGTGGCGTCGTCGATTGCGCAAGCCGCGGGGTTGAGCGCGAGCGGCGCGGGCGACGAGGCCGGGCCTGAACTATTGACGGATTTGATGGACGGGACGGCGGAATCGATTGAGCGGAACAACGAGAGCCTGTCGGGCGAGTTGGAAAGGCGTTTCTCGGACGCCCAGGCGCATGAACAGGCGGCGCTTTTGCTGGGGATGTTTATTTTGCGGGATCATTCGGGATATTTCACCGACCTTCGCTCGCCCTTGTCACGAATGACGGCGCACCTGGCCTTGGCGCATTTTTTGAGCGGCAAAGATTCCTTCGGGCTGAATGGTCGGCTGGCGGAAGCGCTTTTGCTGACCAAAGCAGGCGATGAGACGCTGGCATTGGAAGAGCTGAAGATGGTGGTGTCGAACGACCCGGCGGTCACCGGGTTGGTGCGGGCGTTGCGGGCGCTGAATAGGGGGGACTGGCGGGAGTTGTCGAAAGTTCAAAACCGGACGGAGGTGGAAAGTCTGGCGTGGTTTTTTGCGTCGGCGGAATATGTCAACACGCCTGGCGCGTGGGAGAAACTAAGCGACGCACAAAAGAAAACGATTGATTATGTCCGGCTGGCGGGCGAGGAGGATTACAGCGTGGAAATGGCGCACACCCTGCTCGATGAGATGCTTCCGTTGGAGCAGAATGAGGTTGAGCATGTGTATGAGATGTGGCACGGGAAGAAACTGATTGACAAGAATATGGCGGACGCGCTCAACGAAATGCCGGAACATTGTTTCACCCCCGGCCCGGGCGGAAAAGCGCATGTGCGGATCATCGGCTGGGGCCAGTGGGCGTTATTCCTGCAACGGCACATGGGCCATGCCGCGCGCACAAGTTTCCGCATCCTTAACAACGTTTGGGGAGTGCCGGACCAGGCCAGGCAATTCGCCGATTCCTGTGACAATTCGCTTGCCGGGCTGCGTCTTTATCCCTTTATGCAGAGATTCACCTGCACGGATGTGAAAGGGTATCATGAATCGGTGGATAACGGTTTCAAGGTAACGGTTGCGACACCGCAATTGGTGCCGGCGATGTGTTGGAATTATCTGTGTTACAAGACGAGTTTTGCGCCGTTCTATGATCCCAATCCCAATCCGCATCTCAACGAGTGGCACAGCCACAATCCTCCGCCCGGAACCGTGTATAATCTGTGGCCGCGCCTGGACCATCCGAGCCTGATTGGCCGGGGTGATGCCGTGGCGAAATTCGAGCGGCTACACGAAATGGCGCCCTGTCGCATGGACATTTCCGACTGGATCCTTCAACACAAATATAACGGAAACCCCACTTATGACCAAACCATGGGCTTGTTGCAGGACGCGATGCCCTGGTCGGTCTATGCGCAGCGGAAGGTTGCGACGATGGTTTCCAACGACCCGGTCCAATACGAAAAAATAATGCTTCAAACGGCGGCGCTGGATCCTTCGGCATATTACGATTTGGGCAATTATGCCATCGACCACCAGGATCAGGACAAGGCGGCGAAATATTTTGACGAGGCGGCGGAGAAGGATGTTGCTGCGGTTCGCGTTTCCAATTACGCGGAATGGCGGGTGCGTTATTGCTTGAAAAAGGGAGAGAAAGAAAAAGCGGAGAAAATTGCGGATTACGCAGGCGAAGTCTATTCCTACAACGGGCTGGTGGCGAAGGCGGTTTATCTGGAGGAGACGTCCAATTACGACGGGGCCTTTGAATGGTTTGCCAAGGTGGAGGAACGCTACAACGCTTCGCTGCCGCTGATCTTTTTCTGGGAGCGTTACAAGGCGCTGGACGGCGACACCCGGTTTGACGACTTGTTGCGCCAGCGCTGGTTTCCCAATGGGGCAGAAAAAGTTTCGCCAGGTTCCTTCGGCAAGACGCCGCCTTCCGACGGCGTGTTGATTCAGGGGGACAGCGACCTGCTGGCGGCGGCCGCCATGAAGAAAGGCGACGTGATAGTGGCCATCAACGGCTCGCGCGTCCACACGCTGGCGCAATATTGCTGCATCCGGGATTTGCTGCCCGGCCTGGAGATGAATTTGATTGTCTGGCAAGGCGACACATTCCGTCAAATCAAGGCCAGTTTGCCGAACCACCGTTTTGGAGTGGATTGCGGCGATTACAGACCGTAAAACGCCCATTTTCAGCTTTTCCGGCTGAGCAGCATTTCCACGTAAGGCACGTCGTCGGGGAGGGTGACTTTGGGATTGGGTTCCCGGCCCAAAACGAGCCGGACGGGCTGGCCGATTAATTCGCAGGCTGCTGTGTCGTCGGTGACTTGCAAGCTTTTGGCGCGGACTTGGGCGAGGGCGCGACGGATGACCTCGACCCGGAAGGTTTGGGGGGTTTGCACCGCCCACAGTTGCGCGCGATTCAGATGGCGCGTGATGGTCTGGCCGTCTTCCGAGAGTTTGATGGTGTCGGTCACGGGTTGGGCGGCGACGGCGGCGCCGTGCTGGCGGGCGGCTTCGATGGTCGCCTGAATCAACTCAAGACTGGTGCAAGGACGGGCGGCATCCTGGATGGCGACGATTTCGGATTGGGCGGATAATTGCTGGAGGCCGTTCCAGACGGAATCCTGGCGTTCCTTGCCGCCGGCGACGAAACGGCAGGGTTTGGTGAAATTATATTTGGCGGCCAGTCCGGCAAACTCGGATTGGCGACCGTCGCGTACGACGAGGATGATTTCGTCGATAAAGGGGGCGGTGTCGAAGCGTCCCCAGGTTTGGGCGACGAGAGGGCGTCCGGCGATGTTGAGAAACAGTTTGTCCGTTTTCCCGCCCATGCGGGAACCTTTGCCGGCGGCGACTATGAGCGCAGAAATCACGGGGTTTTATTAACTGAATTGGAGGCGTTGCTCAATAAATATCAGGGGGAAACCGGACCGGACGCAGGGTCAGGACTCGCGCCGGCGGGCCAGTTGCCTGGCCAATTGAATGGCGGCGGACATGCTGGAAGGATCGGCCTTGTCCTGGCCGGCGATGTCGTAGGCCGTGCCATGGTCGGGCGAGGTCCGGATAAAGGGAAGGCCAAGCGTCCAATTGATTCCGCTTTCAAAGGCGACCATTTTCAAGGGGGCCAAACCTTGGTCGTGATACATGGCCACGACCGCATCGTAATCGCCCCGGTAGGCGTAATGGAACAGGGTGTCGGCGGGCAGCGGGCCGATCACGTCATATCCTTTTTTGCGCGCGGCTGCCACGGCGGGCGTGATGATTTTGATTTCTTCGTCGCCAAATTCCCCGCCTTCGCCGGCGTGGGGATTGAGTCCGCAAACGGCGATGCGGCGGCGGGCGAGGCCAAGGTCGCGGCACGCCTGGTCGGCCAGGGCGATGGTCAATTGGACTTTTTCCGGGCTGATTTTTGAGGCGACCGTCTTGAGGGACAAATGGGTGGTGACCAGAGCCACGCGCAGCCAGCGACCGCGGTCATCATGGCCGAGGAGCATCATGGCGGTGCGATCCGTTCCCGCCATGGCGGAAAGGTATTCGGTCTGCCCAACGAAAGGCAGGCCGGAGCGCACAATGGCGTTTTTGTTCAGGGGCGCGGTAACCAAGGCGTCCATTTCGCGGCGCAAACAACGTTGGGCACCGTCGGTGATGTAGGCGATGGCGGCGCGCGCGGCGGCGGGACAGCCCGGCTCAAGGGTGGCGGGCAACGAAGCCGGGAGGGGGTTGTGAATGAAAAAACGGCCTTGGTCGCCGGTTGACGAGAACGGTAGCAGGGGAAGTTGCAGCCGGAGACGATGATTCAGGGCGGCAATACGCGCGGGGTCGCCGATCAGGAGCCAGCGGGTGTCGCCGCTGTCTTTTTCCGCCGCCAAGGCCTTCAGCGTCACTTCCGGCCCCACGCCGGTAACATCCCCGAGGGATATGGCAATCCAGCCTGTCATTAATAATACTCGATGAAGGATTTGTCCTTGAGGCGGTCAATCCATTGCCGACGGAGGCGGGACTTTTCCTGGGCCCTAAGTGTGCGCTCTATGTCGCCGCGGACGTCGGACAAACCGCTGATGTGGGCGGGGTGGATGTCTTCGACCAGCAAAATGTAGCTAGCCTCCTGAAGATCAATGACGCCGCTATGCTGGCCGGCTTTCAGGGAAAAGGCGGCTTCGGCCAGTTCCGGCTTGAAATAAGTGCGATCCACCCAGCCGCGTTCGCCGCCGTTGGTGGAGGTTTGGGAACCCGACTGGTAAATCTGCGCCATTTCAACAAAAGGCACGCCGCTGTTGATCTTGGATAGGATTTCGCCGGCAATTCTTTTGGCCTGGCCGGGAGCGTCATCGGAACCCTGGCTGATGACGATCATGCGGACCTTGACCTGGTCCGGCACCTTGAAGGTGTCCTGATGTGTTTTGTAGTATTCTTCGATTTTGAGCGGGGAGATGAGGGTTTTCTTAGGCCCATCCACGTTCTGAAAACTCATATAATTGACAATAAAATCCTCGCGTGTTTCGCGCCGGTACATCTCGAAGGTCCGGCCTTGGGCGTGAAGGGTTTGAATGAAGCGGGCGCGGTCGCCGCCAAAATTATCGCGGATATGCTTTTTGACCAGGTCGTCGATGAACGATTCAAGAATATTGGTGACGTAGCCGGAGGAGGTGAACGCGTGCAGGACGAGTTTGCGCTCGACCAGGCTTTCGACCTGCTGGGTGCGCACACGGCGGGCTTCATCCTCGAAGCGCGCCCGGTCTGCGGCATAGACGCTGGCGGCGGTCTCGATCAAGGGCGTTATCTTTTCGGCGATTTCGCCGGAAGTAATGACCTGGTCGCTAACGACGACACTCATTCCGCTGACCAGCTCGGACTGGGCCGGGAAGCCGAGCGTGAGGAAAACGGCGGCGATTATTAAGCAGGAAAGTTTCATCAATACGCCGCATCCTAAAGAAGGCCGGGGCGGAGTTCAAGAGGTAAAAGTTTGGAGAAAGTTTGAAAATTGGAAGATCAAACGGCGGGGCGCCAGTCAAGAACCTTCAATTGCACCTCGCGCCGGCCCTTGTACTCGTTGATGTCGGCCGTGACGGCGAGATCAAAATTATCCTGGGGCCACGGGATTTGGGCGCAATTCCACCAAAGCGCATCCATGACCTGCCGTCCGTCGGTGACGTGGAATTTGGCGTGCTGGTTTTCGCGCCCAAGGTGTTGGGGCGGTCTTTGATGGCGCAATCCGCCGATGGAAAACCGCACCACGGGATTGCCCTGGCCGGACGGATCCAACTGCGCCAGTTCCTCGACTTGCCCGGTGGTTAATTCAGCCAGAGTGACCTGGGCGTCGAGCATGAGGGAGGGTTGCAATTGGCCGGGTTGCAGCGCGGCGCGGGCGAGTTCGTTTAACTTGGCGCGGAACAAATCGACCTTTTCGGCGGAGAGGGTCAAGCCCGCCGCCATGGCATGGCCGCCGTGGCGGACCAAAAGCTCGCGGCAACTGTGCAGGGCGGCTGCGAGATCAAACCCTTCAATGCTGCGGCCTGAACCGCGCCACATCCCGCCGTCGCCACCCAAAATAATGGTGGGCCGGTAGAACTCCCGCAAAACCCGCGCCGCCACGATGCCCACCACGCCAATATGCCATTGCGGGCGCCCTTCAACGATGACGAAGTCCTTCGCGCCGTCAAAACGGCCGCGCAACGAGCCGATGGCTTCCTCGCAAATTTCCCGTTCGATGTTCTGCCGCCAGCAATTATGTTCGTCCAAGGCGCGGGCAAGCGGTTCCGCTTCCGCGTGATCGCGCGCAAGCAGCAGGCGCAGGGCGTCCTCGGCTGTTTCCATCCGCCCGGCGGCGTTCAGGCGCGGGGCAAGTTGAAAGGCAACCTCGTAACCTCCGAGGACGGGCGGACTTTTGGCCACCGTGCGCAAGGCGAGCAGGCCGGGCCGTTGGGAGATGTTCAATCTTGCCAGACCTGTTGTCACAAGAATCCGGTTCTCGTCGCGGAGCGGGACCAAATCGGCAATGGTGCCCATGGCGGCCAGGTCCAAACACGGACGCAAATCAAATTCGGCGGCGGGGGCGAGGCCTTGTTCCCGCATTTTTTTCACCAGGGCGTGGACCAGTTTAAAGGCTAGGCCCGCTGAACAAAGTTCCTGAAAATGAGTTCCCAATTGCGGGTTGACCAAGGCGACGGCGGCGGGAGGCGGGAGGGAAACCTGATGATGGTCCAGCACTATGACGCCAATGCCCCGGTCGGCGAGGGCGGAGATGGTTTCGCAGGCGGTCGAGCCGCAGTCCACCGCCAGCAACAATTTTGCCGGGAACTGATCCAGGCAATGCTGAACCGCTTCCTGGCTGAAACCGTAACCCTCGTCAAAGCGATGCGGCAAATAATGCGCCACTTTCCAGCCCAAGGCGGTGAGCGATTCGATCAGCAGCGCCGTGGCCGTTACGCCGTCCACATCGTAATCGCCGAAAATGACCAGCAAATCCCCCCGGGCGCGGGCGGCGAGCAGCGATGTCACGGCGGCGGCCATGTTGGGGAGAAGACAGGGATCGGCCAAGTGCTTGAGCCGGGGGTGGAGGAACCGTTCGATGACCTCCGGTTCGGCCAGCCCGCGATTGACGAGGCACTGGGCCATGAGGGGGGAGGTGCGGGCCGCCCCGGATAATTGCGCGCATAAATCTTTCCGGGGCGGGTGGATTGTCCAGCGGAATTTCACGGCTTTCCCCCTTTTCGGACGGAACGGATGGAAAATCCTGTTGACACTGCCATGATGGCGGCCACGACGGCCAAAGACAGGCTTGTGGACGCCGTCCACCAGGCGGAAGCCAGCATTTTTGCGCCGACAAAAATCAGCACGGCGGCCAGACCCGCTTTCAAGCAGCGGGAATATCGGATGATCCTCGCCGCCGCGCAATAAAGCGAGCGCAAGCCGAGGATGGCGCAGATATTGGAGGTGAAAACGATGAACGTATTTCGGGTCACCGCAAAAACCGCCGGCACCGAATCAAAGGCAAAAATCAAATCGGTGACTTCGACCATCAACAGCACCAGGGCGAGGGGAGTGAGGACGCGGCGGCCGTTGATGGAGGTCAGGAATTTAGGGCCGTCGCAATGGTCTGAGACGGGGAGTAATTTGCGTAAGCAGCGCAGCGCCGGATTTTTTTCCGGAGCGAAGGCGATTTGCCGGGAAAAAGCCCACTGGACGCCGGTGAAAATAAGAAAGAGACCCATCAACCACAGCACCCAATGGAAGGCATGAATCAAACTGGCGCCGGCGGCGATCATGCCCCCGCGCATCACCAAGGCGCCCAGAATTCCCCAAAACAGCACGCGATGCTGATACTGCGCCGCTATGCCGAACGAAGTGAAAATGACGGCGATGGCCACGACGTTGTCCAGGGACAACGAAAACTCGACGAAATAGCCGGTGATGAATTCAAGAGACTCCTCCGGGCCGCGCCATTTTCTCACGGCGGCCGCGAAAAGCAGGGAGAGCAGGAGCCAGAATGCGGTCCAGAGCAGCGCCTCCTTGGGACGAATAATCCGGGAGGCGCGATGAAAAACGCCCAAGTCCAGCGCGAGAAGCACCAGAACGACCGCCACAAAGCCCGCCCAATGCCAGATAGTGATTGGGACCGGAGCTGACATGAAGGGCTTGTCAGACCTTCGCGTCCACAGCTTCGGACTGTTCCATCATCACTTGCGACGCGCTCTTGGGCCGTTCGCCTTTGTGCCACCAGAGGACGAGCGCGCTGGCGATGTAGATGCTGGAATAGGTTCCGGTAATGATGCCGACCAGGAAGGTGAAGGCAAAATCATTAATCACGCCTCCGCCCCATATGTAAAGCGACATGGTGGCGATGAACACCGTGCCGGAAGTGATAAGCGTTCGGCTCAGGGTTTGGTTGAGCGCGACATTCATCACGTCCTTGAACGTTCCGCGGACGCCCAGCTTGAGGTCCTCGCGAATACGGTCAAATATAACGATGGTGTCATTGATGGAGAAACCGATGATGGTCAGCACCGCAGCCACCATGGGGGCGCTGAGTTGGCGGTCGGAAATGAAAAAGATGCCCAGAGTCATCAGCACATCGTGAATGACGGCCACCACCGCGCCGACTGAGAAGGAAAACTCGTAGCGGACGGCGACATAAATCAGGATTCCGAACAAGGAGAGGAATGAGGCGATAACGGCGGATTTTTGAATTTCGACGCCAACGGTTGCTCCCACCGCTTCAGTGCCGAGAACCTTGAAGCCGGCGTTGGGGAACTGGGTCAGAAGGGTCTTGGTGGCAGCGTTGCCTTTGCCGAAAGGCACGACGACTTCAAGCAGTTCCTGGTCAGCGCCCTTTTGATATTGAATTTCCGCTTCACCCACCACTGGTTGCAAGGCAGTGCGCAACGCTTCCACATTTTCCACTTTATGGGCGAAGGCCATCCGGACGGAATCACCGCCGGCGAAGTCGATGCCCATGACTTGGTGGCCCCGGACAAAAATCCCATAGGACATGCCGACGAGAATAATGGTCCAGGAAGTGGCGAAGGCGATTTTGGCAAACTTCATGAAATCCCAATGCGGATTCTTGATGATATGCAACATGCCGATTTTGTTGAGCCAGTTGCGCGCCAGCAGGAAATTAAAGATCAGGCGGGTCATCACCAAGCTGGTGAACAAACTCAAGGCTACGCCGATGGTCAGCGTCACGCCGAAACCCTTGACCGGGCCGGTGCCGAGATAAATCAAAATCACGGCGGAAATCAGCGTGGTGGTGTGCGAATCAAAAATGGTGCTGAAGGCCCGGCTGTAAGCGGCCGCAATGGCGCCTCGCATTGATTTTCCCAAAGCCATTTCCTCACGCAATCGTTCGTAAATCAGGACGTTCGCATCCACCGCCATACCCACGGTCAACACCACGCCGGCGATGCCGGGCAGGGTAAGTGTGGTGCCCACGGAGCACATGACGCCAAGCAAAATGACGAGGTTAAGCACCATGGCGCTGTCCGCGATGATACCGCAGCGACGATAATAAAAAGCCATGAATGCCGCCACGAGCAAGGTGCCGTAGATGGCTGCGCGCATACCGCTGGTGATGGAATCTTTGCCCAACGTCGGGTCCACCTGCTTGATTTCGTCAATATGAACCGGAGTTTCCAAGGGATTCTCGAGAACGTTGGCGATGGTGATGGCCTCGTTGATGTCCATTTGCCCGCCGGTAATCTGGCCGCGGCCGCCGGCGATGACGCCTTGGATTACCGGAGCGGTGTAAAGCTGGCCGTCCAGCACGATGGCCAGGCAGTCGCCCACATGGTCGCGCGTCACCTGGGCGAACTTCTCCGCCCCGACGCTGTCAAACTCGAAATCGATTTCCGGGGAGCCCATCGGATCGCGATTGGGGTAGGCGCGCTTGATGTATTTTCCGGTCAGGCCGTTGGCCAGCTTCTTTTGCACCAGATACTTTTCCAAGGTGGAGGTGCCGTCTGGATTTTTGCGCTGCATCGTCAGCACGGAATAGCCCGGCTCGACAATCCCTTCCTGAATCAACCGCGCGCTATCGGGGTGGACGAGGCGGAATTCCAAGTAGGCGGCTTTCAGAATATTTGCCTTGGCCTCATCCTGTGCGGCTTGGGAAAGCCCGGGCAACTGGATCATGATATGATCTTCGCCCACGGGCAGGATGACCGGTTCAGCCACGCCAAGATTATCCACGCGATGCCGCAATACTTCAGCCGCCTGCGAAACCATGCGCACCCGTTCTTCGGACCTCATGGCGGATGTTTTGCTGTTGGTATCGGCGTTCTCAATATGGTTGGTGTCGAGGCTGACGAGAAACTCCGTGCCGCCCTGCAAGTCCAGACCGAGCTTGATTTTGCCGGAAGCTTTCTTTTGCAGCAGATTCAGGATGGCGTAGGTGGGATGCTGCTCCGCATGAACGTCGTAATAGGGGAAGTAGGGGCGGATATCATTGGTGCCGATGGCGGTCATCAAATCGCCGAACTGGCGTTGTGGCTCGCGGTTGGTCAATTCCATGGCCTCAGCCCGGGCCATGATATTGTTGAAATTCGTATCGACCTTGCTCGAGTCGGCTTGTTCCTTGAATTCCACGATAAGATCGCGGCTGGTGGGGGGATAAATCTCCCAGATGGACCAGGCGACAAGAAATGCGATTAACGACCACCAAAATTTAGGATTCTTCATGAAAATTAGCTTTTTGTTTCGCCGGAATCAGCGCCGCGCTCGGTGACTTCAACCACAGCGCTTTTGAGGATTTCCATCTTGGTGTCGGCTGAACGGATGGAAATGGTTTTATCCTTGATGGAAAGGACGATGCCAAGAATGCCGCTGGCGGTGAGAATTTTATCTCCGGCGCGCATGGCTTTGAGCATGGCCGCCTGTTCCTTGGCTTTTTTGCGTTGGGGTGCGATCGTCATGAACCACATGATGACGATAAAAATCGCCGCCATGCCGACCAATTTAATCATTTGACCCGTGGGATCAGGTTGCTGCGGTTGCTGCACCTGTGCCAGTAGGACGTTTGAGCCATTAAAAGTCATATTATTCAAATTGAGCCGCTCAGTTTAAGTATGTAGCGGTCTTTAGCAAGCACAACGTTGCCGGGTTGAACGCAAAATTCAAGGCTTAAAATTTTGGCGGGAGGGGAAATGGCGCGATTATGGGGCGGCGGAAACCACGGCGCTGCCGCTTTGGTTGGCGCCCAAGAATAATCCCGCGGCCACGTTTTGACCCTGCAATATGGCTCCGGCAACTGCGATGGGTTTGCCGGTTTCGGGATCCATGACGGCGCCTTTGAACAAGCCCAGGCTATTCACAATAAATTTATCGGCGTTCGTCCCGGCGGTGACGTTGGTGGAGCCGATGACCGCCGTATTGGTGATGCTTTGGGCCAGGTTGCCATTGGCCAATAAAATCTGCCCGTCGGTGAAATCAAGCGCGGGAACGGCATTTGTGTAGGCTGCCCCGATGACATCCGTGTTGAAGGTGAACCCAGCCGGATAATACTTGGCGGTGGACAGGGGCAGTTTAAACCAGTCCAACTGACCGCTCACCACGGAGGCGTTGCTCAGCGTGAGCCAGCCGAGGGCGGAGCCGTGGCCGGAGTAAAGCGAAGCATAGAACGGCCACTGGCCCTCGCTCGAAATGATGCTTGTCGAGGTGACGGACGTCCCGTCTCCCAGCACGCCGCTGAAGACCACACTGCCGCTTTCGCTCACAATGACCGACCCGAACCCGTTGCCGCCCGGTTGATTGGCGGAATTGGTGCTGCCGGGAATGATCATCGTATATTTGCCTGCCTGGGGCGCGGGATTCTTTAGGGAATAAACGGATGGGGTGGCCGCCAGGTCCGCCGTCCACTGGCCGTCGGTGATTGTCCCGATGATCGTTCCATTGGTCAACCCAAGCTGAAATTGGACGGTGAGCGGGGTTGTTCCGGAGCGCTTCACTGTTTGGGTGGTTGTGCCATCGAGGGAAAAAGCGTGTGTGAACGAGTAGCTCTGTCCTTCAAGCTGGAGTTTGGCTGTGTATGAGCCGGAACCGGTCACGGTGGCGGTGAAGGAACCTGAGCTTTCCGCCGCCGCATTGCTGGAAACATAAAACAATCCATGATATGTGCCTGCGACCGGGATGAAGGGATTGGTCATGAAATTGGCCGTCACCGTCACATTGGATTCCACTACGATCGCATATTGGGGAACCTCTGCCACTGTGACGCCATTGCTAATCCAACTGGCGAAGACCCAGCCACTGGCGGGCTTGGCCGTTAAAGTGTAGTTTTGCCCGATTACCAGATCTTTGACGTTGTGATTTGTAGCCAGCGTTCCTCTGCCGTGTATGACCAGGGCGAAATC
>CAZLEE010000035.1:12570-28608 GCA_964558455.1 uncultured Verrucomicrobiota bacterium
CTGGTTCGTCGTGGTGACCTGGTTGGTCAAAGTGATCTGGTTCGTCGCCGTGACCTGGTTGGTCAGGGTGATCTGGTTCGTTGTGGTGACCTGATTGGTCAGGGTGACCTGATTCGTTGCCGTGACCTGGTTGGTCAAGGTGATCTGGTTCGTTGTGGTGACCTGATTGGTCAAAGTGATCTGGTTCGTCAGGGTGACTATATTGGTCAGGGTGACCTGATTGGTCAGGGTGACCTGATTGGTCAGGGTGACCTGATTGGTCAGGGTGACCTGGTTCGTCGTCGTGACACTAAGAGGAGCAATGTAGGTGACCGGCGCGGAGGGTGCGCTTATATCGGAATAGGCGTCGTAGGAGGCTGCTGTGAAATAGTTTGTGCTGCCCGGCAAGAGGTTGCTAATCGTGATGGACGTGTTCGCTCCGGCATCCGTCCCCCCGTCAAAGTTGATCCCATCGGTGCTGGAATAAATGAGGTAACCGGTGACTTCCGAATTGGTGCTCGGCGACCAGGCCAGCGTCACAGCATCCTGCGCCAGAGCAGCCGGGGCGCTGGCGGCAAAAAGCAGACAGGCGACGATTTTGAGAATCGCACCACGCTTTCCCAGCCATTTCCAAACCTTCTTTAGATTTACGTCTCTCATTACCCCCGATTTAGCTACTGCAGTGCCAAGGACGATAAACAGGGGGCGACCGCAGTCCCGGCGGCCGATTTTGCGTTAAGTATAACACTGCCGCGCCGGTTTTCTATTTTGATGCAACATATTGTATTTAAGGTTATTGCAATTATTAAAGAGTGCGGAGAAAGCAAGCTGACCAGTGGCTGGGAGGCCTGTTTTTTTGGGCAAACAATTTTTGTAACGGTTTTTTAGCCGCGTTTTGGTGTGCCTAACTTCAGGACGGTTGATTATTGAGTGGACACTATTTTGACCGCTGAACTTTTGCCAGGACCGCGCCGCCGGGAAGTTTTTCCGGCAGTGCCACTTGCAGGATTGCGGGAGAATTTTTCAACCGGCGATCCCGGCGTGTTTTAGACGGTCTGAAAGTATTTTTTTTGTGGGCACATAAGTGGCGGCATAATCGCGGCGAAACCCGGCGAACGTTCCTGCCGCCAGATGAGTTCGTATCTGGCGCATCAGCTCCAGATAAAAATGCGAGTTGTGGACGCTGAGCATGCGCAGGCCCAAAATCTCGTTGACGTTGAGCAAATGCCGCAAATAGGCGCGGGTGAAATTCTGGCAGGCATAGCAGGCGCAGCCTTCCTCAATGGGCCGGAAATCCGACTTGACAGCGCCGCCCTTGATATTAATCGTCCCCTGCCGGGTGAAGGCCGTGCCATTGCGGGCCACGCGGGTGGGCAGCACGCAATCAAACATGTCCACCCCGCGCGCCACCAGTTCAACAATTTGCGCGGGTGTCCCCAATCCCATGGCGTAGCGCGGGAGGGCGGCGGGCAGGAACGGCTCCGTTATTTCCACCGCCTTCATCATTTCGTGCTCCGGTTCGCCCACGCTCACGCCGCCGATGGCGTGGCCGTCGAATCCCATGGAGGTTATTTCCCTGGCGCAACGTTCGCGCAAAACAGGATTGACCCCGCCTTGGACGATGCCAAAAACCATCTGGCCGTCCGCGCGCGGTTGTTCCCGGCAGGCCCGCGCCCAGCGGATGGTGCGTTCGACGCTTCCCTGCGCCTGTTCCGGGGTGCAATCGTGGGCCGGACATTCATCGAATACCATTGCAATGTCGGAGCCGAGGATGCGCTGGATTTCCATGGATTCCTTCGGCCCCACAAACAGGGCAGAGCCGTCGAGATGGGAACGGAATTCGACGCCATGCTCCTTGATTTTCCGAATTTTTGCCAGGCTGAAAACCTGAAATCCGCCGCTGTCGGTCAGAATGGGCCTGGGCCAATTCATGAACCGATGTAGCCCGCCCGCCGCCTTGATGATTTCCATGCCGGGGCGGATATGCAGGTGGTAGGTATTCCCGAGCAGAATCTGGGTGCCCATTTCAACCAGTTCGCGGGGATCGAGCGCCTTGACGCTGGCTTGGGTGCCGACCGGCATGAAGACGGGCGTCTCAATGACACCCCGCCCCGTGGTCAGACGGCCCAGCCGCGCTTTCGAACTCGGATCACTCAACAGCAGATCAAACACAGGCTGTCTCGTGTATCATGTGCGTCCGGCCAAAACAACTTTGAATCGCGTCCTGGCCGCTAAAAAACCGCAATTGAGGCCTCTCTGCCTGTGTGTTTCAGACAGAGAGGCCCTGGGTCAGTTATGCGCCGATCCCTGCGCCTCCCTGTTACGGCTCCAGTTTGATGGCCTGGCCGTTGGTCTTGGTCAGGAAATAACCGCCGCCATTGGTGGCGTTAAGCAAAATTGCGCCAAAGCCGGTCACCTTGTTTGCATCCCTGCCGATGGTCACTTTCAACAGGCCGGTCTTGAGGTCGATGGTGCCCTTCACTGATGTCCCGGTTACTTTGCCGGCGGCGGTCGTCGTCACGACAATGTTGGTCAATGCGTTCGCATCATTGATCGCGCCGAGCATCGATAGATCGGTTAGCCGGCCAATTTCCTCTGCCGCATGGATCCACGGCGAGAGCAGGATTTGGTTGGTGTAAAAGACATTGGTGAACCCGTTCTTGTATAATCCGGCGGCGCGTTTGGGATGTATCCAAGTCAGGCTGACGCCGGTCGTGTTGGTCAAATCCAGGTTGATCCAGCCCAGCAGCAGACCTTTGCTGTCGTAAAGATTGGCGTAGATGGGAACGTAGCCGTCTTGGGAAACGGGTACCGTTTGATTAAAGGCGGTGCCATCGGCTAATGCCCCGGTAATTCTGGCTATGCCGCGTCCGGGTTCTTTACTGAGCTTTGGTGATTCGTGATCAAGGCATAGCCGTCGCCGCCGGGCGACAAAGTGGGCGGGGTATTATTGGTATCGGGCGGGAGAAGCATGGTGTACTCAGCCGAAGACAGGCTGTTGGCGGCGAGGTCGGCCATCAAATTGGCCACCCACGGGACTCCATCATTGGTTCCAGAAACCGTGCCTGTCACCTGCGAGGGAAAATTGTCCTGGTTCAGTGTCATTTCCACCAGCAGAGGCCCCCCCTGGCTTTGCAGGCGTGCAATCTTATTGGTGGCTTGACCGCTTAAATCAAATCTGCCGCTAACAACGTGGCTTCCTCCGTTGATTAAAAGCGTGCCGCTGTAAGTTCCTTTTTTGTCAACGGTCAGCCTCTCGAGCATCCCCGCTGTTTGTTCGGTGACGCCGCCCGGTGTGGTGAAGAGGCCGTTATAAATTCCGGTGATTGGAATGAACGGGTTTGTAACAATGTTGGCCTCCAATGTCAAATTTGACTGCATGACAAACGTATAGCTGGCTGATGTGCTTAGCACGGAATAGGGTTGGGCCGTTCCTCCCACCCAGTTGGAAAAGACATTTTCGGGCGCGGGTACCGCCCTCACCGTGTAATGGCTCCCGATCACCATGTTTGTTGGCCAGACTCCGTGCTGGATGGTTCCGTAACCGTTGGTCACGAGAACAATCGTCCCATAGTCCTGCGTGACTGTGGAGGGCAGAGTGATGCTGGAGCCGTCGAATGTAACAGCGGTGCCTGCCAACGCCCTGCCTGTCATGGTGCTGGTGCTGGCCATGGTGACGGCCGCATGAGCCATTATGGTTCCGTTGAACGCGGCGCCGGTCCCAATAGTCGCCGTGGTGCCTACCTGCCAGAAAATGTTTCCGGCTTGCGCGCCGTCGGTCAGAATGACCCGAATCCCGTTGCCCACCGTAAGACCGGCTGCCACCTGGAAAATCCAGACATCACTTGCCCCGCCTCCGCCCTTGAGCGTGACGTCCGATCCCGTGATCGAGGCCGGACTCGTCGTAAATTTATAGAGGCCGGGGGTAAGGGTCAGCCCGCCGATATTCCCGCCAGTTCCCGGGTTCAGGATAAGGGGGGCCGTGGGTGTGGATACTCGTCCGGCGGCATCGTTGTACGCCGCAGTCCAATCGCCCTTCGCCGCAGTTAACAGGGTGGGATCCACCACCGCGCCCGCAGGCCCGCCGGCGCTGACCTCGTAAATGATCCCGGTCACATTGGCTTTGACCAAGTCTATTTCGTAAGACCCGGCGGCGGGACTCGTCCCGACATTCCCGGTGATGTTGTAGGCTTGGCCTGCAGTGGTGATTCCCGCCCCGGAAAGAATCGTGAACTGGCCGGCAGATTTCAAGTTGACTGGCGCCGGACCTGCCGCCATCAACGCTTGGTGCGAGACCGCAAAGGCCGCCGCAAGGGAAAGGTTTATCAGGATTTGTTTCATAGGCCAACGCTAGTTGACGGGGGGGCGCTTCGCCATGGGATATAACCCTACCTTGTCTCCACCTGCGCCCCGCGCGGATTGCCCATTCTGAACGGCGGTATGACGATTCGCCGCTTGCGGTCAAGGTTCACGTTTCTATAATGCGCCAATGTTGGATATCAAATTGATTCGCGAGAAACCCGACTTTGTGCGGGAACGCCTCGGAACGCGGGGCGGCAATGATGAGGCGAAGATCGATCAAATCCTCGCCTTGGATGAGCAACGCCGCAAAGTCTTGGCGGAAGTGGAACAACTCAAGGCCGCCCGCAATCGGGCCTCCAAGGAAATCGGGGCTTTGATGGGGAAGAAAAAACTGGCGGAAGCCGAGGCCAAGAAAGCGGAGACGCGCCAGATGGGCGAGCGCATCACCGGGTTGGACAAGCAGAACGCGCTGATCGAGGAACAACGAGGGACGTTGATGTTGCAACTGCCCAATCTGCCCCACGCCAACGTGGCTCTGGGCAAATCGGGGGCGGACAATGTGGAACAGCGCCAGTGGGGGACCAAGGCGCAATTTGATTTCAAACCCAAGACCCATGTCGAATTGTGCGAAAGCCTCAAGCTGGTGGATTTTGCGCGCGCGGCCAAGTTGTCCGGCAGCGGGTTCCTTCTTTACACGGGCTGGGGGGCGAAGCTGGAGCGCGCCTTGATCCAGTTTCTGCTCGAATTGCACTCCGGGCAGCACGGTTACACCGAAGTTTCGCCGCCTTTCCTGGTCGGTCGCGATTGCATGGTCGGGGTGGGGCAGTTTCCCAAGTTTGCCGACCAATATTACGCCGTGCAGGAAGGGGTGGACGCCTCGACTTTGGGCAAATTGTTTTTGATTCCGACCGCCGAGACGCCGGTGGCCAATATTCACCGGGACGAAATTCTGCCGGAAAGCCAGTTGCCTGTTTGCTACTGCGCCTACACCCCGTGCTTCCGGGGCGAGGCGGGTGCGGCCGGGGTGGGTACGCGCGGGATGATCCGGGTCCATCAATTTGACAAGGTCGAGCTGATTAGAATCGTCCGGCCGGAGCAAGGCTACGCCGAATTGGACAAGCTGGTGGGGCACGCCGAAAAAGTTTTGCAGTTGCTCGGCTTGCATTACCGGGTGATTCAACTTTGCACCGGGGACATGGGTTTTAGCAGCGCAATGACTTACGACATAGAAGTCTGGGCGCCGGCGCAGGGGCAATACCTGGAAGTGTCCAGTTGCTCGAACTGCGAGGATTTTCAGGCTCGCCGCATGAACCTTCGTTTCAAGTCCGGCAACGAAAACCGCTTCCCCCATATTCTCAACGGCAGCGGGACGGCCCTGGCCCGTCTTTTTGTGGCCCTGGTCGAGACGTGTCAACAATCCGATGGCAGCATCCTCATTCCCGAGACGTTGCGGCCTTTCTTGAAAGCTGACCGCATAAGCGCGCCATAGTGATGAATATCTTGCTCGCGAGCAGCGAGGCTCTCCCTTATTCCAAAACCGGCGGCCTGGCTGACATGGTCGGGGCGCTGGCCAAGTTTCTGGCGCGGGCCGGGCACGAGGTGCGCCTCGTCACGCCCCTTTATCGCGGTTTGCGCGAGCGGTTCCCGGACATCCGCCCCTTTGACTGGGACCTCAATCTGCCGCTCGGTCCCGCCTGGGTGCGGGGAAAGGTGTGGACCCGGCGGGTGGACGAACGTCTGACGGTTTATTTCATCGACCAACCCGGTTTTTTCGACCGGGCCGGACTCTATCAGGATAACGGAGTGGATTATTCGGATAACGCCGAACGATTCATTTTCTTTTCCAAGGCCGTCGTCAATCTGGCCCGCTACCTGCCGTGGCGTCCGGACTTGGTGCATGTGCATGATTGGGAAGCGGCGCTCGTCCCGGTTTTTATGCGGGAACAGAAATTGCACGGAGACCAGGTGGCCGCTCCGCCCACCTGTCTGACCGTTCATAATCTGGCCTATCAAGGCACTTTTTCCGCGGCGAAATTCCCACTGACCAATCTTCCCGGGGGCTATTTTCAGCCGGAGGGCCTTGAGTTTTACAGATGGCTCAATTGCCTCAAGGGCGGCATTCTCTACGCCGATCTGTTGACGACTGTCAGCCCGCGCTATGCCCGGGAAATTACCACCGAACGTTACGGCTGCGGCTTGGACGGAGTGTTGCGCCGGCGCCAGAACGCGCTCTTCGGCATCCTGAACGGGGTCGATTACGACGAATGGAACACCGAAAAAAATCCGTTCCTGCAACATTCTTTTTCAACATCGGACTTGCGGGGGAAATCGCTGGACAAGGCCGGATTGCAGAAGGAAATGGGGTTGCCGGTCAATGCGGGTGTTCCGCTTTTTGGCACAATTTCGCGGCTGGCCGACCAAAAAGGGGTGGACATCCAGTTGACAGCGTTGCAGGAGATGCTGGCGGCGGATATGCAGTGCGTTTTTTTGGGCAGCGGCGAACGCGAATACGAACGGGCTTGGAAAAAACTGGCCGACCGTTATCCGGAAAAGTGCGCGGTCAAAATCGGGTTTGACACCGGTTTATCCCACCGTATCGAGGCCGGGTGCGATTTTTATCTCATGCCATCGCGATTCGAACCGTGCGGGCTGAACCAGATGTACAGCTTGCGTTACGGCACAATCCCGATTGTGCGTGTGACCGGCGGCCTGGATGATTCCGTGGTGGATATTTCCGAAAATGCGGACAAGGCGGATGGAATCAAGTTTGGCGAATATTCCGTCCGCGCCTTGTCCAAGGCGATTCGCAAGGCGCTGGTTTTGTACGGGGACGCCGCTTTGCTGGGGCATTATCGTAAAAATGGCATGGCCCTGGATTTTTCCTGGGAGCGGTCCGTGTCGAGGTATGCGCAGGTTTACCAAAAAATTTCTTCTCTGGCGGCGGTTGCCCAAACGCGGGGCTGATTTCCCGGCGGAAACCCTGCCTATTAAAATTGTAACTGGAGACTGCCTCCGGACGTCTTGTTTACTGACGTGCGTAAACCTGTCCAATATCCCAAGATGCTGCGGCGCAATGACGCCTTCACCCTGATTGAGCTGCTGGTGGTTATTGCCATCATTGCCATTCTGGCCGGCATGCTGCTGCCCGCCCTGGCTCAAGCCAAGGAAAACGGGCGCCGGGCGAAATGTACCAGCAACGTCCACCAACTGAGCCTGGCCAACATGATGTACGCCGGCGACAACAGCGGCGAATATACGCCTCGCAACAACATCGAACGCTGGCCCACTTTGCTGGTGCCTTACTACAATTCGACCAACCTTTTGATCTGCCCCAGCGAGACGAATTCGTCTCCCTTGACCGGCGGCTCCAATTTCCTTTATCGGCCGGACATGGCGTCCCGCAGTTATATCATCAATGGATTCAATGATGGTTTGGCCACCAAGTATGGCGAGACGAACGCCTACTCGGACTCCAGTCTCATGCCTTTTTTGAGCGAAAAGGACATCCCTTTGGCCTCCCAAACCGTCTTGTTCGGAGAGAAGTTCTCTTTCGCCTCGGACTTCTTTATGGATTATTTTGAAATCGATGACGGACTGAAGCTGGATCAGGTCAAACACAACCATTCGACCATCAATACCAACTTGGGCGGGTCGGTTTACGGATTCATTGACGGGAGTGTTGTGTTTATGAAATTCGGCAAAACCTTCGATCCCCAAAATCTGTGGGCCACAGTGCCGAGCGATCGAACCAACGTGATTGCCGGACTTTGACTTGTTACCGATCGGGAATACTGGCTTTAAAATCCTTGAATCCGGTCAAATCGCCCGCCGTGACTATCAATCGGTACTTTGCCCCGGGTGTCAGGGGATCCGGATGCACGCCTTTCAGTGCGGGTTTCATGCCGCGAATCGGCTGGCCATAGCGAAACGCCCTGGTAGCCACTGAGTTGCTGGAGGAAACCAATTGCCAGACAGGAATGGCGTCGGGGTTGAATTTGTCGCCATCAAGCGGCAACACCTTCAGATTGTTTAAGTTATAAGCGTCGTTCAGCGTGAATACGACCATGAAAGGATCCCCCCCCGCCCGTCGATTTGGGCGGAGCGAAGCACCGATGCCGATCTGCCCTTTTTCAAACCAATTGGTGAAATAATGGATGTAAGCGCAGCCGAGAATGAGCAACACTCCCAGCCAGATGATTTCCTTTTTTCGCATGATATGACCACAATTGCGGCCAAGCCGTCACCAAAAGTTACCGAAGAGTGAAATTTGTCTGGCCCTTCCAATCGCCCCCTGCTTCCAAGGTAATCATATAGGCGATCTCCGGTTGCAAGGATTCAGGCACGGCCGTGGCCACTTCGGGGGCCATTCCCGGGAGAGGCTGCCCGTAAGAAAATATGGATGTCTTTTGGGGTGAGCCTTTTGCAACCAGATGCCAGAGCGTATGCGGGTATTTGTTTGTCTTGACCTCATCCGCCGAAACGACTTCAATGGAGGTTAGAAGGTAGGGTCTGTCGAGAAAAAAGGTGAGCGAATGGTTCAACGGATTAATTCTTGAAGAAATCTGAATATTCCGAGGCTTGAACCAGTCAGTAAAATTGACGACGTAGAGTGCCGCCAGAAACAGGGCGACACCAACCAGCATTAGAGTTTTTTTGTTCATCACCGGTTATGATGACACGATTTGGGGCTGGGGTATTCGATTTAGTTTGAGAAAAACACTGGATGACGTTTATGAAACGAATGAAAATTTTAGCAAAAGGTGACAAACGCTCCGCGTTTACTTTGATTGAATTGCTGGTGGTCATTGCCATCATTGCCATTCTGGCCAGCATGTTGCTGCCGTCTTTGGCCAAGGCCAAGGAGGCCAGCCAGCGCATGTCTTGCGTGAATAATATGAGACAGCTCGGCATGGCCAACACCATGTACGCTGATGACAACGGCGGCTATTTCGCGCCGCGCAACAGCAGCAACCGGTGGTGCTACATGTTGGTTTCCTATTACAAAAACACCAATATTTTGATCTGCCCGACCGATAAAATCAACAACCCGGTCTCCGTAGTCTCAAGTTCCGCCGATACAAATGCCCCCGATTTGGCCGGGCGCAGCTATATGATTAGCGGGTTCAATGATTACTTCCTCTACACGCTGGATGCGCCAAGTTATAATTCCTACATGGCCGGTAACTGGCCCGACGGCATCCACGACGATAAATTCCCGTTCCCGTCCGACACTTGCCTTTTTGGTGAGAAATTGTACCAGTCCACGCAGTTTTACGTGGATATTTACGAGGCCGGCTCGAACAATCTGGGCAATGAGGTTACCGAATTGAATCAGGTGATGCACGTTAGCGGGTCCGACTATTGCATGATTGACAACAGTGTCCGGATTGTTAAACAGTACGGAACTTTCATCCCCGTGGATATGTGGGGCGTGACTCAAGTTGCCCGCACGAACGGAGTGTATTGACGACATGTCCCCGCCATCCGGTTGATGGGGGGGGCATGGATTCATTGCAACTGACTGGTTTTTAGTGGATTGTGTAATGAGTCTAGTGTGAGTGTTTTGAATCCGGCTTCGTTATTTTCCACAGCGCAGCAATACCTTGCCGATGTTGTGCGTCCTGAAAAGCCGGTTTCTGTCAAGTTAATGATTAACGGAAATTGAATTCATGCGAAAATCTTGGAGGGCGATGATAATTGCGGTGGCGGTGGCGGTTCTGGCGGGTGCGGCGGCTGTTTGGATCTGGCACGCGCATCATGCTTACGGACCTTTGTGGCGCACGAGCACCGTGCGAAGAGGGTACCTTGCGGCCACGATCACGGCGACGGGCACAGTGGAACCGGAGGAGGTGGTGGATGTGGGAGCCCAAGTGTCCGGCCAATTTCTTGAGTTTGGCCGGGACAAGACTGGAAAGATCATTGATTACGGGTCCGTCGTGAAGTCGAATATGCTCCTGGCCAGGATTGACCCCAGCTTGTTCCAGGCCGATGTGGACTTGGACACGGCGATGGTGGCTTCGGACAAGGCCGGGGAGGCGCAGGCTGCGGCCAATTTGGAGCAGATGAAAGCCAGAGAGGTGGATGCCGAGGCGAATTGGAATCGGGCGCAAAAACTCGGTCCCTCGGAAGCGCTGGCTCCGACGACTTTTGATTCCTACAAGGCCTCCTACGAAATTGCAAAGGCTAACGTGAATCTGGCCAAGGCCGCCGTGGACTCGGCCAAAGCTGCCATGGTGCAGGCGAAAGCCATCCTGGCCAAAGCCCAACAGACGGTCGATTACTGCAACATTACTTCTCCGGTCGATGGCGTGATTATTGACCGGCGGGTGAATATTGGCGAAACGGTGGCTTCAAGCATGAGCACGCCCAGTTTGTTCCTGATTGCCAAGGACCTCACGCGTATCCAGGTCTGGGCCTCGGTCAATGAAGCCGACATCGGGAGCATCCATCCCGGCCAGCGTGTGACTTTCTCTGTGGACGCTTATCCAAATCGGGTGTTCTGGGGGGTGGTGAACAAGGTGCGGTTCAACGCGACCATGAATCAAAATGTGGTGACTTACACCGTGGAGGTCAACACGGACAATCTGGATGGCAAGCTTTTGCCTTACTTGACAGCCAATGTCAACTTCCTGGCCGGCGAGGCGACGAATGCCTTGCTGGCCTTGAATTCGGCTCTGCGCTGGCATCCTCCGACCGATTTGATCGCCCCGGAGTTCCGCCATCCGGTCAATGGAGCCGACGGGGCAGCCGGCGGCGCCGGCCAGCGGGAGGAGAGCGGAAATGGCGCACAGGAGGCGGCTCCAATTCAAATGGGAGTGTTGTGGGTGCCGGCAGGAGCTTTCGTCCGCCCCATGCCGGTGAAGCTTGGATTGAGCGATGGGACATGGACTGAAGTTCGCGGCGAAGGACTGGCCCAGGGAAGCACCGTTGTCATGGGTAGTCTGAGCGCGGAAGCGGCTGCGGATGAATCAGCGTCCGACTCCAATCCCTTCCTCCCTCAAATCGGCCGCCGGCACGGCCTGACCAACGCCATCCCCACGAGGCGGGGCCACGGTTTATAATGGCAAGGCGCAGCTATGGCATTGCTTGAATTGCACGAGGTTTGCAAAACCTACCACTTGGGAGAAATGGACTTGCAGGTGCTCAAAGGGGTCACCCTGTCTGTTGCCCAGGGGGAAATGGTGGCGTTGATGGGCGCCAGCGGTTCGGGCAAAAGCACGCTGATGAATATTCTCGGCTGTCTGGACCGCCCAACCTCCGGGGAGTATTGGCTGGATGGAAAGGAAATTTCCGGCGCGTCAGCCAACGAACGGGCCAAACTGCGCAACCAACTGATCGGTTTCGTATTTCAGAGTTTCAATCTGCTCTCGCGAACTTCCGCGCTGGAAAATGTCTGCATGCCGTTGACTTACGGCGTGGAGTGCGTTCCTGAACACGAAATGCATGCGCGCGCCAGGGAGATGCTCTGCAAGGTGGGCCTGTCCGAACGTATGAACCACCAGCCCTCGCAACTTTCGGGCGGACAGCAGCAGCGGGTGGCCATTGCGCGCTCGCTCATTAACCGGCCACCTTTGCTCCTGGCGGATGAGCCGACCGGCAATCTGGATTCACGCACCAGCGAGGAAATTTTGCAAATGTTCAAGGACCTCAACGAACGGGAGGGCCTGACCATTATCCTCGTCACCCATGATCCGGAAGTGGCCCTTCACGCCAAACGTACCATCCGCATCCGTGACGGATTGATCGCGGGCGAGGCGGAGGGTGGGGGAGAGGAGAAGCTGAGATGAGATTTTATCGCACTTTCAAAACCGCGATGCGCGCCTTGCGCCGGAATGTTATGCGCGCCGCTCTGACTACTCTGGGAATCGTGATAGGGGTGGCGGCGGTGATTGCCATGATGGAAATCGGGAACGGATCCGCTCTGGCGATCCAACACACCATTGCCACCATGGGTGCTTATAATCTGATGGTGTTTCCCGGCAACGCCTTGCTCGCCGGCATCAGCACCGGCACTGGCGGCAACATGATGCTGACGCCGGGGGACGTGGACGCGATTCTGACTGATTGCCCGTCAGTGGCGGCGGCGGCCCCGGTGGTCTGGGCGCACGCCCAGGCGGTCTATAACAACTTGAACTGGCAACCCGGCAGCCTTTTGGGAACCACGCCGGCTTTTTTGGACGTGCGGGATTGGAGCGAGATGGCGCAGGGCAGTTCGTTCACGGACCGCGATGTTCGCAATTGCAGCAAGGTTTGCGTCATTGGCCAAACGATTGTTAAAATGCTATTCCAGGATGAATCGCCCATTGGCAAACAAATCCGCCTGATGAACGTCAACTTTAAGGTGGTCGGGGTGCTCAAGGCCAAGGGCGCCAATATGATGGGGGCGGATCAGGACGATATCATCCTCGCTCCGTGGACGACGATTAAGTATCGCGTTTCTTCCACATCAAGCAGCACGGTCACGGTGACCACCACGTCTGCAAACATCCTTCCCAGTCAGCTTTATCCTCCCGCCCAAGCTTCTTTGTACCCGGTTCCTTCCGCCTCGCAACAGACCGATACACCCCAACCGGTGCGGTTTTCCAATGTCAGCCAAATCATGGTGGAAGCCAGGTCGGCGGACGAAGTGCAGTCGGCCATCGACGAAATCACTGCGTTGCTGCGTGAGCGGCACCATGTCCGGGCAGGAATGCCGGAGGATTTCACCATCCGCGACATGACGGAAATGGTTCGGACGATGAGTTCGACCACGGAGTTGATGACCACGCTTCTGCTCATTGTGGCCGCGATTTCGCTGGTGGTAGGCGGTGTCGGCATCATGAACATCATGCTGGTTTCGGTGACGGAGAGAACTCGCGAAATCGGCCTGCGCATGGCGGTCGGCGCGCAGTCCGATGATATTCTGCATCAATTCCTGACCGAGGCGATTGTGCTCTGCATGATCGGAGGCGCGGTTGGGATTGCGTTGGGACGAACTGTCTCGATCCTGGTGCGCTTGATCAAGCACTGGCCAACCGCCGTCTCTTTGGGGGCCATTGTCGTGGCCGTGGCCGTTTCGGTGCTGGTCGGCGTGCTCTTTGGATTTTATCCGGCTTGGAAAGCTTCCCGCCTGGACCCGATTGACGCCCTGCGTTACGAATAACCGTGATCGAAATGCGATGAACAAAACTTTCCCATGGATATGGACGGCTTGGACCGTTTCTTTCGCCGCGCTGATTCTCATTGGTGGCTGCATGGTTGGCCCGGATTACCATCCGCCGAAAACCGGCACGCCTCCGGCCTGGTCCGGGGTGACTAATTCCGCGGCGACGACAAATACGCAGATCACGGCGAACCCGGTTGACCTGACGCAATGGTGGACGCGGTTCCAAGACCCCAAGCTGACCGTGTTGGTCAATGCGGCCCTTCACACCAATCTGGACCTGAAACTGGCGGAGGCGCTCTTGCGCGAAGCGCGCGCCGCGCGCGGAAGGGACGCGGGCGGACTGTGGCCGTCACTGACCGCATCGGGATCGGCCACCCGTTCCGGCACGGTAAACGGGGTCAGCGGCTCTGCTGCCGTCAACTCGCTGGGCGCGGGGGCGCTCTGGAATTTGGACTTTTTTGGCGTGACGCGACGGCAGCTTGAGTCTGATGACGCCGCCGTCCAGGCTGCCTGCGAAAATTTATACGGCGCGCAAGTGACCCTTGTGTCCGAAGTGGCGCTGGACTACATTCAAGTGCGTGGCGCGCAGGAACAAATCGCCATCGCCCAGACCGATCTCCAATCTGAAATGCATACCGCGGAAGTGACGCGCGAAAAAGAGGCGGCCGGATTCGTCAGCGCGTTGGACGAAGCCAATGCGGAAGCGGAAGTGGCGACCACGGCTGCGACCATCCCTCCGCTCGAAACCACTATCAAACAGAATATTTTCGCGCTAAGCATCTTGCTCGACCGCCCGCCGGCCGATTTGCTGGAAGATTTATCCAAACCCGGCGCCGTTCCATCCATGCCCCCGGAAGTGCCGGTGGGTTTGCCATCCGACTTGTTGCGGCGGAGGCCGGACATCCGGGCGGCGGAGGCGAATTTGCATTCGGCGGCGGCGCTCATCGGCGTGGCCGTGGCGGACTTTTATCCCCAATTTTCGTTGACCGGAACCTTCAGTTACCAGAACAAATCGGCGCGGGACATGTTCTCGGGCGTCAATGGAATTTATTCCGCCGGCCCGCAGGTGAGCTGGCCGATTTTTTCCGGAGGCAGCATGGTTTCCAACGTGCGATTACAGAAGGCGGCCACGGACGCCGCCTACATCACCTACCAGAAAACCGTGCTGGCGGCGTTATCGGACGTCGAAGGCAATCTGGTGGCGTTTGCCAAGGAACGGGAACATAGCAAAGCGCTGGGCAACGCCGTCATTTTAAACCGTCGCGCGCTGGGATTATCGCAGCAACTTTACCGGGCCGGCACCACGGAATTTTTGACCGTGCTGGACGCGGAACGTTCTCTCCTGGCTTCCGAGACCGCGCTGGCGCAGAGTAAGCAGGCTGTTTCAGCGGATTTGGTGAACATTTACCGCGCGCTTGGCGGCGGTTGGAAGTAAATGGTTGAAAGTGGTAGTCTGGAAGTGAAGTAATGCTGACGGAGGTGTTATTGTGCCGAAAAAATCCTTGCCCCTATCCCGTGTTTACCGCCTGATCGAGCCGGGGCCGGTTGTGCTGGTCACCACCGCCAGCGGCGGGCGGGCGAACATCATGACCATGTCATGGCACATGATGGTCGATTTCGAGCCGCCGCTCCTGGCCTGTGTCGTCAGCAACCGGAACCACACCTTCGACGTCCTGAAAAAAACCAAGGAATGTGTCATCAATATCCCGACGGTGGAATTGGCCAAAAAAGTGGTGGCCTGCGGGAACACATCCGGGCGAAACACCGACAAGTTTAAGAAATTCGGTCTTACGCCATCCGCTGCCGCCTGTGTGCATGCGCCGCTCATCGACGAGTGCTACGCCAACCTTGAGTGCAAGGTGATCGACGCCAGGCTCGCGGCCCAATACAATATCTTTATCGTCGAGGTGGTCAAAGCATGGATCGACCCCGCCCAAAAACACCCCCGCACCCTCCATCATCAAGGCTGCGGCAATTTCGTGGTGGACGGCGCCCTCCTCAAGCTCCCTTCCAAAATGAAATAGCGGAGAGGAGCATAGTCCGGGGAAATATTCTCCCGGAGATTTCCCCGGTTCATGTGGAATTTATTGAGTTTACAACATGATGGCTTAGACGAGCGACAAATCCGCTGCCTACAATGGCTCCATCAATGAGCAGGGGCGTTGGCCGGGGCGTCCGCTGGAACCAGCCGGTCGAAGTCTTCCATAATTTCGAGGCCGCTGATTTTTGCGTTTTGATCCGGGCTTCCCGGCGCCGCCATGATGCGCACTACGATGTTTCCTTTGGCGTCAGGCATGATGTGGGGAAAGTCCTTAACCACCGCTTTTGCAGGACCGTCTGCTGCGCTGAAGATGTCGAAATCTTTCAAGACCGGCAGCCCGTTGATCTCGATGTTCTCCACCCGCTGCCCTGTGCTCTTGCCAAATATTTCCGCGAAATGCAGGCGCACGAGATAATACCGTCCCGCCGGAACCGGCAGCGTGTAGGCGAAGTCCCTGGCGTAACGCTCGCTTTGATAAACCCCTTCCGGCGCGGCGTTGGGCGCGCTCACATCGACGCGGTCTGGCTATCCTATTGACGCAACCTGACTCAATGGGTAGTGCTTGGTGAGC
>CAZLEE010000036.1:0-28379 GCA_964558455.1 uncultured Verrucomicrobiota bacterium
GCCGCCAAAAGACCAAGTCAGATTGTAAATGTTATTTTTTGACGGCTCCTAAGGCGGCAAATTCCGTGATTGCGCGCGCCAGACCGCAGTCGTTACGCTGGAAAAATGACGTTAGTTCCACCGAATACAAATCCGGGAATTCTGGTCACCGGCGCCAGTCGCGGCTTGGGGCGGGGCATTGCGGTTCATTGCGCGCGCCTTGGCGCCGATGTCGCGATCCACTTCAATGAAAACCAGGATTCCGCCCGGGAAACAATCCGCCTCTGCCAGGAAGCGGCCTTGCATCCCGCCCAAAAATTCGTCATGGCCGGGGGCAATCTGGCTTCCACCCGGGATCGCGCCTCCATTTTTGAGCAAACGATCTCCCAGCTTGGCTGTCTGGATGCGCTGATCAATAACGCGGGCATGGCGCCGCGGACGCGGGCCGACATCACGGCGACCACCGAGGAAAACTACGATGAAGTGATGGCTGTCAATTTGAAGGGCCCCTTTTTCCTGTCCCAGCTCGCCGCGCGGCATTGGCTGGCCCATCCCGGCCAAAGCCGGCTGTCCGGCGGCTACAAACTTATTTTCATCACCTCGATTTCCGCTGACACCGTCTCGGTCAACCGCGGCGAGTATTGCCTGTCCAAGGCCGGACTCGCCATGGCCTGCCAATTGTGGTCCGCTCGCCTGGCCGGCGAAGGCGCCCAGGTTTTCGAAATCCGCCCGGGCATCATGGAGACGGACATGACCGCCACCGTCAAAGAGAAATACAACGCGCTCATCGCCGGCGGAGTGGTTCCCCAGAAACGCTGGGGAACGCCGGACGACATCGGGCTGGCCGTCGCCGCCATCCTAAAAGGCCAGTTTTCCTTCAGCACCGGCCAGGTCATTATGGTGGACGGCGGTTTGCACTTGAAACAACTCTGATTTTCATGCTGAAAATCGACCCCCGCGTAACCGCAAAAAAACTTCTGCCCAGACTGGTGGAGGTTTTTGAGTTGTCAGCCGTCAAATTGCGCCAACTGGAAAAACGCTGGCCCGCCAATTCCGGCGCGCCCGTCTTCACGGTCAAAGGCCTCTACACCGCGCGCGGGTGGACGGAATGGACCCAGGGATTTCAATACGGTTCGCACCTGCTCCAATTTGACGCGACCGGCGACGAAACTTTCCTGGAATACGGACGCCGCGCCACGGTAAAGCGGATGGCTCCGCACGTCAGTCATATAGGGGTGCATGATCACGGATTCAACAACGTCAGCACCTACGGGAACCTTCTCCGGCTGGCGCAGGAAGAACGGATTGAGGCCAATTCCTGGGAAAAATGTTTCTATGAACTGGCGCTGAAAGTTTCCGGCGCTATTCAGGCGGCGCGTTGGACCCAAATTTCTCCAGACTTGGGCTACGTGTATTCTTTCAACGGACCCCATTCGTTGCTTTGCGACACCCTCCGTTCAATGAGGTCCCTGGCCATCAGCCATCAATTGGGCCACCGGTTAATAGGCGAGCAAGATGTCCCGATTTGTCTTTTGACCCGCATGTTGCAACATATCAAAACCACCCTGCGCTATAATGTCTATTACGGGGAAGGCCGGGATGAATATGATGTCCCCGGACGAGTGGCGCATGAGGCCATTTTTAACATAAATAACGGCAGCTTTCGTTGTCCCTCCACCCAGCAGGGTTATTCGCCGTTCTCGTCCTGGACCCGGGGGCAGGCTTGGGTCATTCTGGGTTGCGCGGAACAATTGGAATTCATCCAAACCCGCCCGGCTCGCGAATTCGCCGGCGGCGTTACCCGGGAAAAAATTCTCCGGCAATTGGAACGGGCGGCAAGGGCCGTGGCTGATTTTTGGATGCGCTTCACCCCGACCGATGGCATTCCTTACTGGGATAGCGGCGCTCCGGGACTGGCCAGGATGGGCGACTATTTGTCCAAACCATCCGACCCGTTTAATTCTCACGAACCGGTGGACAGTTCCGCCGCCGCCATTGCCGCGCAGGGCTTCGTCCGGCTGGGCAATTACCTGCGCGACCGGGGCGACCGCAAAAACGGGCAGCGTTATCTCCAGGCGGGATTGACCATGGCCGGACACATTTTTGCGGAGCCTTACCTCTCGCGCGATACGCGCCATGAGGGTCTCATTCTCCATTCCGTCTATCATCGGCCCAACGGTTGGGATTATCAGCCGAAAGGCAAAGGCGTGCCCTGCAACGAGTCCTCCATGTGGGGCGACTACCACGCGCGGGAACTCGCCCTCTTGCTCCTGCGCGAGGCCAGGGGCCAATGCTATTACCGATTCTTCCCCACCGCTTGAAACCTGTGAAAATCATTCGAATTTCCTCGTTAAAATCCGTCGAGTCGTTCCGCTCCCATGTGCGAAGTCTGGGGCTGGACCTTGAATGCGACGACACGATTTCCACCGGAGCCGATTCAATCCTCGCCCAACCGCTCCAATACAAAGGTCGAACCATCGGCAACCGCTGGGCGGTGCATCCAATGGAAGGCTGGGACGGCACAACCAGCGGCGGCGTCACCGAATCCATGCTCAGGCGCTGGCGGCGTTTTGGCGAATCCGGAGCGAAACTGATTTGGGGCGGAGAAGCCATGGCCGTGCGGCCGGAAGGCCGGGGCAACCCCAACCAACTCATCCTTAACCAGGAAAACAAATCCGGCATCGCCCGTTTGCGCCGCGAACTGCTCCTCGCGCACGAGCAGAAATGTGGCCGCACGGATGATTTGATGATCGGTTTTCAATTGACCCATTCAGGCCGCTTTTGCCGGCCGGTTGACAAAAAAAAGACCGAACCGCGCGTGGCCTATCGTCACCCGCTGCTTGACAAAAGAACGGGCGTGACCAGCGACAGCCAGGTATTCACCGACGATGAACTGGGGCTGCTGGTGGAGGATTACGCGAAAGCCGCAGCCATCGCCGCGGAGATTGGGGCCGACTTTGTGGACATCAAACACTGCCACGGCTATCTCCTGCATGAATTTTTGAGCGCGCGCACCCGGCCCGGAAACTACGGCGGCTCCTTTGAGAACCGAACCCGGCTGCTCCGTGAAATTGTGGCAGCCGTTCGCGCCGCCGCGCCAAAATTGGAAATCGGGGTGAGGCTGAGCGCGTTCGATTTTGTGCCGTTCCATCCCGATCCCGCCCTGACCACACCCGGCAAAATGGGGCCGGGAATTCCCGATGATTTTTCGCATTGCCTCCCCTACCATTACGCCTTTGGCGCGAACCCGGATAATCCCGTGGAGTACGACCTGGCGGAGCCGGTGAAGTTTCTCGCCCTGCTCGAAAGCCTGGGCATCAAACTCGTCAATCTCTCGGCCGGCAGCCCCTACTACAACCCTCACATCCAGCGCCCGGCCATTTATCCGCCGTCCGATGGATACGAACCGCCCGAAGATCCGCTGGCGAGCGTGGCGCGGCAGATCAACGCGGTCAAGGCGCTGAAGGCCCGATTTCCGGGCTTGATTTTGGTTGGCGCCGGCTACTCCTACTTGCAGGAATACCTGCCCCACGTCGCCCAATATTATCTCCGAAACAGCCATGTGGACATCGTGGGAATTGGCCGGGCCGTGCTTTCCTATCCGAGCCTCTTCACCGACGCCGTCACATCGGGAAAGTTGAAGCCGGGGATGATTTGCCGCACTTTTAGCGACTGCACCAGCGCCCCCCGGGCCGGTCTTCGCTCAGGCTGCTATCCTCTGGATGACTATTACAAAAAACTCGACGATGCAGCGCGCCTGAAAGAGGCCAAACGCGCCAAATCGACTGCCCATTGAAACCTTGACAAAACTGCGGTTCCATATATTCTTCTCATAGCCTGTATGAGAATTTCTTTGCGTTCATTCACTTGGATTGCCCTGCTCTGTTTCGTCGTCACGGCCATCAGCGTGTCGGCGGCGACGGTGGCGAAAACCACAACCACAAAGGCGGTGACGGGCAGCAAAAAAGCGCTGGCCGCGGCAGCGGTTGCCTCGCAGGGTGGAGCGGCTGCCACGCAAGGAAGTGTCCAGCAATTGGATCAGGCTTATAGTTTCCTGGCCGAAGCCGACCATGACTACAAGGGCCATCGCGCGCGCGCCATGCATCATATCCAAAACGCGGCTCGCGCCCTGGGGGTGCGACTGACCGGGCATGGCAAAGGCGGCGAAGCGCAGACCACGTCCGATTCACACCTGAAAAGCGCGCAATCCCTCCTGCAAAGCGCCATCGGTGGCCTGACGGGCAGGCCCCACAATCAAGTGAGCGATGCGATCAATCAATTGAACATCGCTTTGAGCATCAAGTAGCAAACGCCCGGCGGATGCGTCAGTCCTTTTTCGCCGGAGCCGGAGCGGGTGGTGTTGCGGCGGGAGCAGCAGTTTCCTTTTTTGGACTTGCCGGGGAAGAACTGGAACTTCCAAGAGAATCCTGTTTGGCGGCGGCTTTATACTTATCACTCCGGTAATCGGTGCTGTAGAACCCGGTGCCCTTGAATAGCAGGCCGCCACCGATCCCCACAGCTCGTTTGACCTTCCCTTTTCCCCACGGTTTCCTCGGGCAGGATTCCTTCGCGCAAACGGTCAGGGGCGCGGCCTTGATTGATTGCACGATTTCAAAATGATGTTTGCATTTCGAGCAGATATATTCGTAGGTAGGCATAAATCGATCTAAATGATGGCAAAGCTCAACCGCCAATGCGGCCGGGCGGCGGAAATTCCGCCCCGCCAGACGGGCTTGAAAAACAGTTTTGATAAAAACCGTCGGCGGCTTCCGGCCCGACGATCTTAATTGGTCTTTGCCGGAGCGTTGGTTGCCGGGGCGGGAGTTTGAATCTTAACCTCTCCATTCTGTTTAAGTTCCACGTTTAAGGTGGAATTCGTGACAGGCGGAACAGTGTGTCCGGCATGGGCGAGTTTTTCGCCTCCTTTTTCGTTCAAAGCTTCGTAAATACCGCGCCGAATCCAATCCAGACGCCGGGCGACAGACAATTCCTCTTTCAACTTGTGAACCTGCTCCTTGAGGGCGACGAGGTCGTTGAATCTCTTTTCCAACTCATCTTTTTTGGCCTGCAATTCCTTAAGCTCCTTCATCAACGCGGTCCGGTCGCCTTCCGAAGCGGCCAGTTTTTTTTGCGTGGCGGAAATCTGGCTTTCCAGATTAACAATGGACCCGCGCAAATCAGTGGATTGTTTGTCGAGTTCGAGATTCTGATTCTCCAACGCCGCAATCCTCTTGTCCCGCTGGGCGACCTCTGCGGCGGCGGCTTCGGCTTGGGTCTTGGCTTCGGCCTGGGCCTTGGCCAAATCCGCCTGGATGCCGGCCAACTGGGCGTCGCGGGCGGCCAGTTTATTGGAATACTCCGTGGTGGTGGCCGTCAGGTTGGTTTCCAAGGCGCGGTTGACGGACTGTTGCTCATCCAAGCTGGCGCGCACACTGGTCCAAGCATTGGACAGCGTCTTGATATTGCTGTCCGCGATTTCCCTCTCCTGCGTGTTCTTGTTATTGACTACGATAAGCGCCAGTCCCAAGCCCACGATGACGATAAATAATACAATGATTGGAGCCTTGTCTTTCATAATGTCAGAGTGCCCCGCAGCCTCGGCTTTGGCAAGCACCTATGTCTATCTTGATTAATAGACGACACAGTTTACATTATTGTTCATGGATATTCCGAACGAGGTGGCGGTAATGACCCTTGCGAACGAAACACTGTTCCCGCAAGCGTTGCTTCCTCTTTATATCTATGAACCCCGTTACCGCCAGATGCTGGCCGAATCCCTTCATACCCATCGCATGTTTGTCGTGGCCATGCAACGGCAGGGATTTTCGCGCGAAAGTCCCTCGCTGGTGGCTGGTTTGGGCTTGGTGCGCGTTTGCGTTGATAACCCGGACGGCACATCTCATCTCATTTTGCAGGGTATCAGCCGGGTGGAAGTGACCAAAACCATCCGCCATAAGCCGTTTCGCATCAGCCGCATACGAATGCTGACAACACCCGCGCGCGACAGTTCGGCCATCAACGCGTTGATGACCAAGCTTCGGGATTTGGTTACGGAGAGGGTTCGGCAGGGCTTTAAAACACATCCCGATGCGCCCAAGGCCCATTCGATCAAAGGAATGGTCACCTATCTGAACAAGCTGCACGATCCGGACCAGGCGGCCGACCTGATTACCTCCGCTTTGCTGCCGAGACCGGACGAACGGCAAATGATATTGGAAACCATCGAGATTGAACCGCGCCTAAGATATCTAATTCATTTCTTGATGGCGGAGATCAGCCAGCATAGAAAGAATAAAACAAAATGAGCGAATCCACTGTCACGAACCCCGATGCGGCCCCCAGCCGCGAGGAAGCGGTCTCGGCCATGTTTGCCCAGTTGGTGATGCAACACACCAATATGGCGGTGATTTTTTTGGGCCTCAGCCCGAATCCCCAAACCGGCGAGGTCACCCGCGAGCTTGATCATGCGCGTTACTTTATCGACCAGCTTGAGATGCTCGAAATAAAAACCAAGGGCAACCTGGACAAGCACGAGCAGGCGCTTTTAAAGCAGAGCCTGACCACCTTGCGCATGGCGTTTGTGGAAGCGGTCAATCATCCCCAACCAGCCGCCGCGCCCAAATCGGAACCGCCCCCCGCCAGTCCCGCGCCCGCGCCCGCCGCCGCTGAAAAAGGGACGCCGGTTGCGGAACCGGTCAATCCTGGAGAAAAGACGGCGCCGGCCCAGGCAGACGAGGCGCGCAAAATATTCTCCAAAAAATATTCCTGACCGCCGCGGCCGTTGGCCGCGTTACTTGTCAATAAGAAGGCTTACCGACCGGATATATAATCCGAGGCCGCCCATGTTCAGGCAGAAATCCGCGCCGCCCTTTTGCCCGCCCCGCAGGACTGCGTTGTCCAGCTCGAAGTAGGCGGTTTTCCAACCCGGCTGGCTGCCGAATTCCTTTCGTCCGGCAAACTTATAATGGGGATGCTCATTATCGGATCCGTCAAACTGCAACTGCATGACGCCCAAGGTCTCGGCGTGGTATTCAATTTTAACCCTCGCATGCACCGTCTCGTGCGGCCTGAATGCGGGCAGGACTTGGAAATAATACCGGGCGCGGGCGTGGGCGTGCGGACGATTGAACGGCGTGAACACGCGACATTCCCCCCCCTCTATCATGGCCGGCACATTGGTTCCCCCCTCCGACCAATCCATCAACCGCAAGCCCGACTCGTGATTGACCTTGCCCAAGAGAACCTTGGGCGGGGAAGCGGTGGCAACTTCCACCGGAACGGGGTTGGTTGCTGCGTTGACGTTGGTCAGGACCACGTCCGTATTTGAACTTGCCACCCAGGCAGGCAGGTTCGGCATTTTAGGCAGAAGATGGGTCCATGCCAGCCATGCCATCGTCCCCACACCAATCGCTCCCGCCAGCATGGCAAGGCGGCGGCGGGTTTCATTTTCTTCGATTGGCAGAGGCCCTTCCTGTTCCGAATCGGTTGTGGGCGGCGCGGGCGCGGCTGGTTCGGGCGTTTTGACCGTTGCCGAAGCGGGCGTTGCCCCGGATGGCTCGTTCAATCCGATCCAATCCGCCACCGCGCGCGCGCTCTGTGGCCGCTTCGCGGGATCCTTGGAAAGACACGCCATGATCAAGGCCGCGACCGGAGCCGGAACATCGTTGTCAACCTCCAGGTCCGCCAAGCGTTCCGACAAGGGCGTGGCCAGAACATTGCGCACCTGGTAAAGAACATCGTTTTGGTAAAACGGCGGATGCCCGCTCAGCAGTTCGTAGAGCATCGCGCCCAGCGCATAGATGTCGTCGGTCACCTCCGCGCGCTTCCCGTCAACCTGTTGCGGACTCATGTAGGAAAGCGTTCCGCTGGCGCGGTAGCGATCCGTCCCGTCCATGTAGGGGGCAAAAACTTTGGCGGCGATGCCAAAATCGGCCAGGCGCAACCGATTGCGGTCGTCAAGAAGCATGTTGGCCGGCTTGAGGTCCCGGTGTATGACCCCCTCGCTGTGCGCGTAATCCAGCGCTTCGCACAATTGCCGCATTATGGGCTTCAGATAAACCCAGCAAAAACACCTCCGGGGCTGCCGCGAATGCAATGTCCACAAACTCGGCCCATCCACGTACTCCATGGAAATGAAAGCGTCCTCCCCCGGCGCCTCGTAAAGATCGTAAATGCGGATGATATTGGGATGGCTGAGCATGCGGCTTTTTTGCGTTTCCCGACGCAAATCCGCCAGCGCCACCGGGTTGTTCCGAATCGCATCCGAAAGAAACTTGAGCGCAACCGCCGTGACCAACCGCTCATCATGGGCCAGCCACACGACGCCCATGCCGCCCCGCGCCAACTCCCGCAGCAGGCTGAACCGGCCTCCTCCGACCAGAAACCCTTCGGCCAGATGGGCCGTGGAGCCACGATCCGGCTGGCCGAGATTGGACATGGGGTTTTCGTCTGCCATTGGGATGGTATTTATCCTGCCAAATCAGGGGCCAGTCAAGGGGAACATTCCTCGACAACAGCGCCACCCGCTGCCGTTCATAAATTAAATTCAGGTCCCAGGTATATTTCGCGGGCTTTCGGGTCGCTGGCCATTTGTTCCCCCAAACCTTGATAAATGACCTCTCCGTGATGAATCAGATAGGCGCGGTCCACCAATTTCAATGTTTCGCGCACATTATGATCCGTGATCAGGATGCCGAGACCCCGTTCCTTGAGACGGCGCACAATTTTCTGCACTTCATACACCGCGATCGGATCAATCCCGCTGAACGGTTCGTCGAGCAGCAACAGTTTTGGACTGGTGACGAGCGCACGCGTGATTTCGAGCCGGCGCTTTTCGCCGCCGCTCAACTGGTAAGCCTTGCTCTGGGCCACTCGCGCCAGGTCCAACTCGTCCAGCAGCGATTTGAGCCGCAACGCCCGTTCTGACCGCTCCATGGAACACGTTTCAAGGATGGCCAGAATATTTTGTTCCACCGTCAATTTGCGGAAAACCGACGGCTCTTGAGTCAAATAACCGATGCCCAGGCGGGCGCGTTCGTGCATGGGCAGCCGGGTGATATTACGGCCTTGAAAAAGCACTTTGCCTTCGTCCGGCTTCACAATCCCGACCACCATGTTAAAGGTGGTTGTCTTGCCGGCGCCGTTCGGCCCGAGCAAGCCGATGATTTCACCCGGCTCAACGTGGATGGACACTCCGTCAACCACCCGCCGTTGGCTATACGTCTTCACCAATCCGTCAGTGGCAAGGAGGTGCCCCGATTCATCGCCGGGCGCGGATGGCGCCACCCTGGCTTCGCCCGCGGGCGGCGAAGAGGATATGTCTTTTGTTTTCGTTTCCAGCGGATCCATGTTTAAAGCGGTTTCTTGCGGGCCGGCATTTTATTCGGAATGAGTTTATAGTGGCCGGACGCTCCGAATTTGCCGGACTTTGGCTGCCATGTCAAAAAATCCGATTCTATAATCGTAAAGTTGTCATTCCGGGCGATTGGCGCGCCCGTCAATGTAATCAGGTCATTGCTCCCCGTGGTGTAAACGGCGCGCGCGGATGTCGCCTGAATTTTCCGTCCGTCCCTGATCTGGTCAAACACGACGTTCTTGTCCGCCACCCCTTCCTCAATTTGATTGGTCTCGGCTGAAAACCGCACCGTGACATTATCCGCCGCCAGCCGGTTGGTGGTCAGAACAGTCGGCCCCGCCCCAATCTCTTCCATGACTACATTCCCATGGGCATCGACGGATTTGAGCCATCCCTTCTTCTCTGCGGGATAGACGTTCAACCGCTCGCACGCCAGGGTTTTGATAAATCCGGCCTTGTCCGGTGCCGTTTCGCCGCGCACCTGCCCGGTTGCGGAACCACATTCCACCGTGGTGTTGCTCAGTTGCAGAGTGAGGAGCGCGCAAGTCAATGTTTCCTGCAACTGCTCATTTTGGACCACCCGCGCTGCAACGTTGCGGATAAACCTGACTTCATTGGTCCGGTATTCCATGTCGTCCGAGGCAACGTAAGTCCATTGGATGCCGGACGCCGGCAGGTTGAGATCGCCCCCGGTCAGCATTTTGAAATGCGCGTTGGTCCGGGCGTAATAGGTTTTGGCGCCGATCTCCGCCGTGAGCATTTCCCCTTTCACTTCCACGGTCGGATTTCGCCAGACGGGGTGGCCGCTCAAATCAACCCGATCCAGCGCCTTCTCGTAATCGGCTTTGTCCGCCAACGCGCTGCTTTGGTCCGCCTGGTTGACCAGGATAACGTTGCCCTGCGCCCGCATGCTTTCCACCGGCCCGTTGGTTGGCGGAAATTGCAGGATGGCGGAATCGGCAAACATTTTGCGAAATCCATTTGTGCCGGCCGGGGACGCTCCAGACGCGCCCGCCCCGTTGGGCCATGTCACCCGGACATGCCCCGTCCCGGTTAAAAGATGGCGGGAACTGTCGTAAATGAACTCCTCCGCCTTGGCTTCTTCATCCCCATTACGCCAGACGGCGTAGGTGGTCAATTTCATCATTTCATTGCCATTTGTCACATAATAAAGGCCCGCCACGCCGGTGGCCCGTCCGTGATTGGTGGTCGTGAGCACAACATCCATTTTGGCCTGGATGCTTTCCACCGCTCCATTGGTCGTGAAGTGGATGGTCAAGAGGTGCGAAGTCAGGTCCAACTGCGGATCAATCATATGCACGTTTCCGGCATAATTAACCACATTGCCGTCAAAATCGAACGTGGCGAAATCGGCGAAAATCAGTATCTTCTCCGGCGCCGCCGTCGGCGTGTTGGTTCGCGACGACCCCATCAGGGACGTTTTCATCATCGACTTGGCCACCTGCGTTTCGACCTGGTTCGAAACCACCAGAAAATGGTTGATCTCTGTGAACATAAACCCTTTTCCCCGCACAATCAGGTTCGTGGTCGGAGTGAAGAATTGCAGAGGGCCGTCGTCCCAAGCCCTTTTGCCCGCCCCCAAGTCCACCCGGCAATGGGGAGCCTGCACGATGATTTGGACTTGTTTGGCATCGCCATTACGGAAGCTTTTCAATTCAAAATCATTAACCAACCCCATGCCGTCGGGAAGATTGGTGGCGCTGGAACCGGTCACAACATAGTCCAGAAATTTTCCTCCACCCGGCGTCACCCGATAGACCGGCAGTTGGAAATTCCGCCCCAATCCCGCCCCTTGCGGCAATTGGGCAAACGCCTCAAACAGGGTGCCTGCGACCACGAATACGATAACCAGCAAGACGGCTCTCATGACATTTTCGGCAAAGTCCGCATCAACTTGTGAAGTTTGACCAATCCGGCCAGCATTGCCGGCATTTGCCGCAGCGGAATCATGTTTGGCCCGTCGCTCAAGGCGCGATCCGGATCGGGGTGCGTCTCAATAAACAGACCATCCGCCCCCGCCGCCACCGCGCATCGCGCCAGCACCGGCGCCAATTCACGCTGGCCTCCCGACCGGTCGCCGCCCGCGCCCGGCAATTGCACCGAATGGGTCGCATCAAAAATAACCGGAAATCCAAACGCCCGCATAATTGGAATGGACCTCATGTCCGCCACCAAATTGTTATACCCAAAAGTCGTCCCCCGTTCGGTCAGCAGAAGTTTCCTGCCGCCCGCGTCCGTCACCTTCTTCACCACCTGCCCCATTTCCTGCGGCGAAAGAAACTGGCCTTTCTTCACATTGACGATTTTCCCCGTGCGCACGGCCGCGATGATCAAATCCGTCTGGCGGCACAGGAAGGCGGGTATCTGAAGGATGTCCGCCACTTCGCCCGCCATCCGGGCCTGCTCCTCCGTATGCACATCGGTCAAAACCGCCAGGCCGAATTCCCTCCGCACCCGCGCCAAAACGTCCAATCCCTCCTCGATTCCATGTCCCCGGAAAGATTTTCCAGACGACCGGTTAGCCTTGTCAAAACTCGCTTTAAAAACGTAATTCACCCCCAGCTTGCGGCAGGTTTTTTGCAGGGAGGCGGCCACTTGCAGGCAAAGCTCTTCGTTCTCAATGACGCATGGCCCCGCGATCACGGTCAGCCGCAACGTCTTCTGAATTGATTTCCAGACAAGTGAATCGTTCATGGTGAAAAATCCCCCTAAATAACCGTGCCGTGAGGAATGGCGCCATTTTTGGGGATGATGACAATGCCGTCCCGGATGTAATAAAGCTCATGATCCATCTTGTCGGGCTTGCCTCCGGGCGAAATATGGCAGTTCTCACCGATGCGCGCGTTTTTATCGATGATGGCGTTCTCTATGTGCGTGTTTCGGCCAATGCCGATCCGCGGCACCCCTCGCGCCTCGTGTTGCTGGATGGAACTCTCCGACTCGTAATAATCGCAACCGAGCATAATCACCCGGTTTAAATCGCACCCTTCCGTCAGAGTGCTGCGCACCCCGATGATGGAATCGCGCACTTTGCAGCGGCTGATAATGCAACCGTCGGAAATGACCGCATGGTTGATTTCCGCGCCGTTGATTTTCGACGCCGGCAAAAAACGCGGCCGGGTGAAAATGGGCGCGCTCATGTCGAAGAAATTAAAGCGCGGCAACTCCGCCACCAGATCCAGATTGGCCTCAAAATAAGACCGGATCGTCCCCACATCCTTCCAGTAGCCCTGAAATACAAACGCATGCACCGAGTGCGAATTGATCGCCCCCGGAATGACGTCTTTGCCAAAATCCGTCAGCGTGTTATCAAGCAATTTTAAAATCACGTCGCGCTTGAAAAGGTAAATGCCCATCGAGGCCAGAAAATATTCGTTGCCGGGGGCAACGCCCAGTTGCTCAAAGAGTTTCGGATCAATCCGCATCGAATCCAGCGCCGCCGGGTCCTTGGGCTTTTCCACAAAACGGGTGATGCGCTGCGATTCATCAATCTGCATCAGCCCCAAATCCCGCGCCTGATCGCGCAAAACCGGAATGGTCGCGATGGTAATGTCCGCCCCGCTTTCGGCGTGCTGCAGGATAATCCGGCGGAAATCCATTCTGTAAAGCTGGTCGCCGCTCAGAATGAGCAGGTAATCAAAATCGTGATTCAGGAAGTGCAGCAGGTTTTTCCGCACCGCGTCCGCCGTCCCCTGATACCAGGACATGTCGGTGAAGGTTTGCTCCGCCGCCAGTATTTCCACGAACCCCCCGGAAAAATGGTCAAACTTGTAGGACTGCGAAATATGCCGGTGCAGCGAGGCCGAATTGAATTGCGTCAACAAATAAATCCGCTTCAGGCCCGAATTGATGCAGTTGGAAATTGGAATATCCACCAGCCGGTACTTTCCCGCCAAGGGAACGGCCGGTTTGCTGCGGTCTCGCGTCAGCGGGAACAAGCGCGTTCCCTGTCCCCCGCCCATGATAACGGAAAGAACATTGCTGGAATTGACTGACATTCGTGCTTTTTGCGGCATGATTACCTAATGTGTTTACCGATTGGTTGCAGTCTAAGCCGTCATCCGTTCGACGCAAGAAAAGTTATTCCCCCCCTTTCCGCATAAAAATTAACATTTTTCCTGTTCAGGTTTCACCCCGCGGTTCCGGCCGCCCCTTCCGTGATAAAAAAGAGGCGCAAACCCGCCGGGAGAAAAGGCCCGCAACCCGAAATCTTGAATTTTAGGCTTTAATCGTGACGAATTCCCTTGTATGAAAGAGAACGTTACGCCCTGCTGACGCGGTGGAACAAGATTGGCGGCCTAAGATATATGGCATGTTTTGAACAAATTGCGAAAGCAAAGAATCGGCAGATTACTTTGACAGGTGAAGCGCGCGTGGCGCAGCCTGTCCGGTATGTTTTTTCGTTCACGACCGGCGGTTTTTTCGTCGTCAAATTTTGATCCAGTCTGCACAGAAATATGAGATCATATCCCCTGCAATTTAAAGTAGCCACCGAGAACTGGGAGTTGGAACAAGTCCATGAACTTAATTATAGAACGTTCGTGGAGGAAATTCCCCAGCATCAACCCTCCAAAACCCCCCGTCTGGTAGATAAGTTTCACGCCGAGAACACTTACCTGGTCTGCCTTTGCGGCCAGCAGGTCGTCGGCATGGTCGCCACCCGCGGCCGCCGCCCGTTCTCCCTTGACCAAAAACTCCCCAATCTCGATTCCTACCTTCCGCCAGGCCGGCGCGCCTGCGAAATCCGCCTGCTCTCCGTGGAAAAGGAATTTCGCAACGGCCAGGTTTTTCGCGGATTGACCGCCTTGCTCTGGCAATTCGGCACCGAACATGGTTATGACCTCGGCGTCATTTCCGGCACCACCCGGCAGCAGAAATTATACAAGCATCTCGGTTTCGTCCCCTTCGGCCCCTTGGTGGGCAAGGGCGATGCCGTGTTTCAGCCCATGTATTTGACTTTGGAACAGTTTGAGAAACAGGCCGAAATCTTCCTCCGCCAACCGCTCCGCCCCCACCGCCCCATCAGCTTTTTGCCCGGCCCGGTCACCATTCCCCAGCACGTGCGCAAGGCTTTTGAACGCGCCCCGGAATCTCATCGCTCCGATTTCTTTATCGCCGATTTTCAACGCACCCGCGGACGGCTCTGCCAATTGGTCCGCGCCTGCAATGTGCAAATCATGGTGGGGTCCGGAACCCTGGCCAATGACGTTGTGGGAGCGCAGTTGACCCTTGAAAAAAAACCGGGCGTCATTTTGAGCAACGGGGAATTTGGCGACCGCCTGATTGACCACGGCAAGCGGTTCGGCTTGACGTTCGACACTCTGAAGCTTCCCTGGGGGCAGCCGTTTGACCTTGATGTCGTCCGGCAGCTTTTGTCCCGCACTCCGGCCATCGGCTGGCTTTGGTGCGTTCATTCCGAAACCTCCACCGGAATGTTGAATCCCCTGACCGGCCTTCAGGCGCTCTGCGCCAAAAACGGAATCAAGGTCTGCGCCGATTGCATCAGCTCGATCGGTCTGGTCCGGGTCAATCTTGAGCAAATTTACCTTGCCTCCGGCGCCAGCGGCAAAGGTCTGGCTTCCTACCCGGGATTGTCCATGGTGTATTACAACCACACCATTGCCTCCTCCACCGCCCTGCCCCGCTATATGGACTTGGGTTGGTATGCTGAAAACAAAGGCATTGCTTTCACCCACTCGTCAAATCTCGTCCAAGCGCTGGACGCTGCGGTCAGACAACAGGATTGGGAGAAGAAATACGCCGACGTCGCGGAGGTGTCCGTGCGTTTGCGCGCCCGTTTGCGCGAACTGGGCTTCTGCCTTCTGGTCAGTGAGCCTCATGTCATGTCCGGCGTGGTGACGATCGTGTTGCGCCCCGACCAAAGTTCGACGGATTTTGGCCAGAAACTGCAACAGGCCGGCTTTCTGCTCAGCTATAACAGCGACTATTTGCGCCGCCGGAATTGGGTCCAAATCTGTCTGATGGGCGAATATTCCAAGGACAAAATCGAGTCGTTGCTGACATGGTTGAGCCGTAATCCGGTGGAAGTTGCGCCCCGCCCTGCCGTCACGGCTCCTGTTTCCCGGGCGACAGCCTGATCTTTGACTGACAAAGGAACGCGCGCAGCCCGGTGAAATCCGGGCTGTGCAAATTCGTTGCAGTTTGCAGTTGTAAAATGTTTGGCGAATTGCTATCTCATTGGAATATCGCCAATGAGACGCGTGTCCATGCTGCTTGGGCCAGCCGGCTGTTCCGGTTTTTTCCAAGTAAGAGGGAGGTTCGTTCAGCTTTCAGGCTTATTCAACAGCCTTGGTTTGAATCGCACCCGTAGGCAAATTGTCGACCCCATTTCAACCTGATCACCAACCAACCACTTGTTTACACCTTATGCGAGTTCCAATGAAATTTAAGAAAAACAACCCGCTGTCAAAATTGCGCGCCATTAATTCGTCGTCTTTCCGGGGATGGATGGTGGTGTTGGCTCTGCTCCTCGCCGGCAGATTAACCGCCCAAACCTTCACTTCCCTGCATGATTTTTCCGGCAACGACGGCCTCGCGCCGTCAAATTCATTGACCTTGTCCGGCACCACCCTTTACGGCACAACACCGGGGGGCGGCGCCAGCAGTGCCGGAACGATTTTTGCCGTGCAAACAAATGGCACGGGATTCACGAACTTGTACCAATTCACCAATGGCGTTGACGGTGCATGTCCGGTTTCAAGTCTGGTTCTCTCCGGCAACGTCCTTTACGGGGTCGCGCTATTTGGAGGGGGGAGTAACGGAGTAGGATCGGTCTTTGCCGTCAATACTGATGGGACCGGCTTTACCAACTTATACAGCTTTACCAACGGCGGCGACGGTGCCTACCCGTTCGGCGGATTGGTTTTGTCCGGCAATACGCTTTACGGAACGGACGAAGGCTCAGGCTCAAGCTCAAGCGCGACGGAATATGGATCGGTCTTTTCCGTAACCACTAGCGGGACAGGCTTTACCAACCTCCACACCTTCGCCAACAGCGACGGAGCCAATCCAGTTTGCACTCTGGTTTTGACCAACTCAACCCTCTACGGAACAGCGGCCCTCGGCGGCAGTTCGCAAAGTGGAACGGTGTTCAAAGTTTCCACCACCGGCACCGGGTTTTCTGTCCTGGAAAATTTCACCGGAGGAACCAGCGGACAAACGCCCCAAGCCGGGTTATTGCTGTCAGGCAGCACGCTTTATGGGACGACCGAACAGGGCGGCAGCGCAGGCTATGGGACAATTTACAAAATAGGCACCAGCGGCAGCGGTTTTTCGATCCTCTACAACTTCACCGGCGGGAATGACGGAAGTTATCCCAAGGACGCCTTGGCCTTGTCCAGCGCCGGCGCCACGTTGTATGGAACCGCCTCGGGCAGGGGCAGTGCCAACTACGGCACCCTTTTCTCGGTCAGCACCGCCGGCACAAACTTTATCACCCTCTATACCTTCACCGATGCGAGTGACGGGGCGGATCCCGTGGGCGGGCTTATTTTGTCCGGCAACACCCTCTACGGCACCACGGCAGGAGACGGCGAAACAACTTACGGAACGGTTTTCGATCTTTCGCTTACAACCGGCACGAGCTATCAATTGAATTATTCGGTCGCAGGCGACGTCGATGTCAGCAAGCTCAAAGGCAACGAAACAGATCCGGCTGTGGCCGTCAACCCCAACAGCCCGATCAATGTGTTTACGGTGGCCGTTTCCAGCGCCACGAATTTGCTGCTCACTTCTTACACCGCAAATGGAACCACTTGGACCACCGGCTCCATTACCAATGCCAATGGAAATTATTTGCCTTACGGCGAACCCACTGTGGCCTGGGACGCCAACTCCAATCTTTTTGTCGCCTATGAACCGGCTTCTTTCCAAGGCATCGCCGTGCTCTACAGCACCAACGGCGGCACCAATTTTTCCACGCTAACCAATCTCGTGCCCAACGACGTCACCGATCAACCCCGGATCACAGCCGGATTGGCCGGGACACCCACCAACAGTGTTTGGCTTGTGTATAAGGATTACTCCCTGCCCAACACCCCGCTGGTTGCACAAGGCCTGACAACCACGAACATTGGCGCCTCCGGCATCGGCGCGTTTGGCCCGCAGCAAGTGATCCCCGGCTCAAGCAACGGAGGATTCCCGGATATTGCAATCGGCCCCAACAACCAGGTCATGGTCGCTTATCAGAACAACCCCCTTTCCGCCGTCACTTCCAAGGTCTTTGTCAACGTCAACACCAATGCCTCGCTCACCAACGGCTTCGGCCCGGCCATCACCGTGGCGAGCAATGCCATCGGAGGATTCACTTATATCCCCGCCGAAATGTCTGCCAATGGAATCAATGCCGGAGTCGGTCTGGCTTGGGACATGGACACGGCCAGCCCGTTTTATGGGCGCGCTTACGCAATCTATTCGTCCGCCGTGTCCGGCAGGCCTGCTGCCATCAATGTGGAACTGCAATACTCAATCAACAACGGAACGACTTGGAGCGCCCCCGTGCAAGTCAATGACGACACCGGCAATACCTACAGCCACTTCCTTCCCCGCATCGCCTTGGATCAAAGCACGGGGAGCATCGCCCTTTGTTGGGATGATTGCCGGAACGATTCCGGATCGGAAGCGGGAATTGCCGTCCCCATCCCTCCCGCCGGAACCAATGACTTCACCAACGTATTCACCACGGACAACGAGGCAAACGATGACTACATGCCCTACGGAACAGTCAGTTTGTCGGGCGGAACCTCTTTCACCCCGAACGTCCCGTTGATTCCCACCAATGTGACAAAAAATGCGAGCGCCGGATCCCAGATCTTCGCTTCAAGCGCCGCCTTGGCCGACAACGTCAATGGATTGGGTCATCACTTGGGGCTGGCTTATGCCGCCGGTAACACTTACCCCGTCTGGCCGGACAACTCCGGCGCCGTAACCGACAATCCCGATGGGGTACAAAAAAACTTTGATTTGTGTTGCACCATTTCCGCCCTGTTGCAAACCGCGGACTTGGGCGTCGGCCTTGTCGTAACCCCCACCAACGGCCTGACATCCGATGAAATCATTGCCTATTACGTAATTGTAACCAATTACGGCCCGTCCACCGCCAATAGCGTTGTCTTGATGGACACACTGCCTGTCGGCGTGACCTTGGTCAGTGTCACACCGGCGGCCGGAGGGAGTTTTTCGCTGGGACAGAGCGGACAAAATCAGACCATCACTTTTGATTTTTCGTCCTTGACCAAGAATCAGGTCATCACAAATCTCATCCGGATTACTGCCTCCCAATCCGGCTGGGCCACAAATACTGTGTCGGTTAGTTCCTCCCTGCCCGATCCCAACCTGGCCAACAATTCTCTCACCACCAACAATCTCATCGACCCGGAGGACTTGGCTGTGTCCATAACCTCTTCCACCAACGAGGCGGACATCGGAGATCCCATCACCTACTTCGTGACGGTGACAAATCTCGGGCCGGTCGCGAATGGCCTTGTTTTTATTACCAACACGATCCCGTCCACTTTGACGCAAATAACCAATGTGTTTCCTACTAACATCTCATGGACGCTTACCAATAAAACCCTTGTTTTCAGCCTGGGCACGATTCCTGTCAGCAACTCGGTGACCGTCTCATACGGCGCCTACTCCGTTTCGCTGGGCAGCCAGTATCAATTCATCACGAACGCCGTTTTCGTCACGAGCACGGACTTTGATCCAAATTATACGAACAACTACGCAACCAATATCGTCCCCATCCTCGGCGAGGACTTGGCCGTCGGAATCTCGCCCTCCGCCACCAACGTCAATATTGGCGACACTGTCACTTACACCTTGAACATAACCAATCTCGGTCCGTCTTCGACCGGAAATCTGGTTCTGACCAACGTGCTCTCGGTCAACGCCGGGCAAATTACGCTGGTGGACCTTCCGCCCGGCTCCGGCAGCGTGAGCGGAAACACCATCTCGTTCTCCATGGGAACATTGGGGGTCGGTCAGATCATTACCGTCGTTTACACCGCCGTCGCCGAATCGGTTGGGTCCACAAATACAAACATGATCAGTTCCGTCACGGTCATAAGTTCCGATTTTGACACCAATCTGGCCAACAATACCGCCATCGCCATGACCACCATCAACGGCGAAGACCTGGCCTTCGGTCTGGTCGGCGCGCCCAACACGGTTCCAGCCGGACAGCCCATTACCTACACGGAAACGGTCACCAATCTTGGTTTGTCCACCAACGGCGTCATCAGCGTGACCAACATCCTCTCCACCAACGTTTCCAGCATTGCCGTTTTAAGTGCGCCGGGAACCTATGCCATCAACGGCCATTCCGTGGTCTTTCAGGTGGGAACGCTCGGGGTCGGCCAAGCCGCCTCCATCGTCTTCACCGCCGTTCCCACCAGCATCGGCACGGCAATCGACACGGCAACCGCAGGCAGCCCTGATTTCGACACCAATCTTTTAAATAATTCCGCCCAAGCCACGACCACCGTGGTCGCCCCTGCGGCGCTCGTGTCCAATTTCACCGTCTATCCATTTGCCAGCAGCGCGTTTATCGTCTGGAGCACGCCGTTCCCCACCACCTCGCAGGTGGCTTACGGATTGACCACCAATTACGGGAACATCACCTCCCTGTCCCCGTCGGTCACCAATCACGTCGTCCTGCTCACCGGTCTGGTCCGGAATACCAATTATTACTTTAACGCCATGACGTGGGGTCAGGGGGTGTACAGCGCCACCAACGGTAGTTTCGCCACCATGGATTCTCTGATTCTCAACACTCAGGACGCCTCTTATTCCGGCACATGGTCGCAAGGATCCTCGTCCATCTCCGGGTGTTATGGAAGTTATTTTAACACGGCCATCACCACCCCCTACAACCCGACCGCCAGCGCCATCTATACCCCGACGATTCCTGTTCCCGGATTCTACAACGTCTCCGTCTGGTATCCGCAAAACACGAACTTCGCCACCGACACGCAAATCTTTGTTACAGGCGCGACCAACGTGGTCGTCCAAAGCGTCAATCAAACAACCAACGGCGGAAGCTGGCAGCCGCTGGCCACCAATGTTTATTATGCGGTCGGAACCGGCGGCAACGCGATTGTTTATAACGACACGGGTGATTCCAACCACTTCGTCGCCGCCAACGCCATGCAATGGACTTATGCGGGTTCCCAGGATTATCCCAGCAATGGCGTTCCGCCCGCCTGGTGGACCTCGTTCTATTTCGGCACCAACACGGCCGCCGCCATTTCCAACTACACCGCCTATGTCTTCGGCACGGCACCCAATGACCCCGCCGACACTCCCGATTACTGGCTCAGTTTCCCCTCCAGCAACACGGTCACAGTCGCCTTTGCTCCTTACCTTGGGGACCGTATCTATCAGCTCCAAACCACCACAAATCTGGCCGGCGCGCAGTGGATGACGCTCACCAATCAACCGGTGGTTGATACCAATGCCAGCGGCATTTACACCAACGGGACGGGCAACGGCGTCTTCACCCTCATCCAGACCAACACCGCACCGGCCTTTTTCCGCATTTCAGCCCAACTGGCTCCCGAATAGAAGCTGGCGCGGACGGGCACGACCGCAGATTGCCCGTCCGGCGGGTCTTGGGATTCGCGAAGAAATCCTTACTTGCCGGAGGTGGAACGGAATTTGGCGAAGATGGTGTTGGCCTGCGCCAAGGTTTCCTTGGAGCCGATGTCAAACCAGAGACCCGGCACCCGCCACGTATAAACGGGGGTCCGGGTATAGAGCCACTGCACCAACCGCCCCGGCTGGTCGGGGTTGTTGCCTTCGGCCACGTATTGGCGAATCAAAGGCAGAATTGATTTCGGATAATAATAGAGCGCGATACCGGTCAGGGTGCTGGTCGGATTTTTGGGCTTTTCCTCGAAAAAAGTGATCTTGCCGGCGGCGTCCACGCTGATGGAATTATACTTGGTGACTTCCTCCAAACTCCCCACATCATAAACCGCCAGCACCGGCGCGTTTTTTCCGCGGCAACAACGTCCAAAATCCTTCAGGCTTTCGCTGAAAAGGTTGTCCCCTGCCACCACCATGAGATCGTCCGCCACTTTTTCCTTGTTGATGACAAGATTCATGTCCCCGATTGCGCCCAGCTTGTTGCTGTCATCGGTCGAACCGTCATTGACGATGGTAAAATCGAGCTTCGACTTGGTGGCGCGATATTGGTCGGACCATTTCTGGAAATGGGCGGCGAATTTGGCGTTGGTCACCACGTAAACGCGGTCAATCCCGCCGATCGGGGCCAGATTGTCCAGCACGTATTCGATCATCGGCTGTCCGGCAACACCCAAGAGCGGCTTGGGCTGGTTCAGGGTCAGAGGATATAGTCTCGTGGCGTAACCGGCAGCTAAAATAAGCACTTTCATGGCCTAATCTTGCCCTTCAAACAGGCTGGGCGCAATACTTCCGACCAGATTCTGCGAACGTTCCAAAATCTCCCGGCCCGAATCGCAATGCAAAGCGAAGTCCGCCAATTCCTGCGCGTCTTTTAATTTCAAACTGCGGATGAGAAATTTCACACGGGGCAGGCAACCCGGCGCGACGCTTAGTTCGTTCACGCCCAATCCCAGCAATACGGGAACCAGGACCGGGTCCCCCGCCATCTCCCCGCAGACGCCGCACCATATGCCGTGGCGTTCGGCCGCTTCCACCGTCATTTTGATCAGCCGCAGCACTGCGGGATGTGTCGGTTCATACAGATGGGCGATTCGCTCGTTCAAACGATCCACCGCCAGGGTGTATTGAATCAGGTCATTGGTGCCAATGCTGAAAAATTTGACCCGGCTGGCCAGGATGTCCGCCGCCACGGCGGCAGACGGGATCTCAACCATTGCCCCGATTTCGATATGCTCGTCGAAGGGGACCTTTTCGGCCCGCAATTCACCTTTGTATTCCTCGACCAGCGCGTTGGCCTTGTCCAACTCCCCCGGGCCGGAAATCATGGGATACATGATTCTCACGTTGCCAACGGCGCTGGCGCGCAAGATGGCTCGAAGCTGGGTGCGAAAGATGGATCGCTCTTCAAGGCAGAATCGAATGGCTCGCCACCCCAGAAAAGGATTCACCTCTGCCGGCATTTGCAGGTGACTCATGAACTTGTCCCCGCCCAAATCCAGCGTGCGGATGATGACGGAAGCAGGCTTCAAATCGGCGGCGATGCGTTCGTAGGCCTGAAATTGTTCCTCCTCCGTCGGCAATGATTCGCGATTGATAAAAAGGTATTCAGTCCGAAACAGCCCCACCCCTTCGGCTCCGTGGGCTTTCACCGCCGCCCCGTCGCTGGCTTGCTCGATGTTGGCCGACAGCGCGATTTTCTTTCCGTCGAGCGTGACCGCCGGCAAATCCTTGATCTCGCGCAATTTATCCTCGATGGAAGCGCGGCGGCGGGTTTTCTGCTCGTAGGCAAGACGCGTCTGATCCGTGGGATTGACAATGATCAAACCGGTATCCCCATCCAGCAGCGCATAGGTCCCGCTCGTCATCTTGTGGCTGGCGTCCTTCAACCCGACCACGGCCGGGACTTGCATGGAACGGGCCATGATGGCGGTATGAGAGGTCCGGCTGCCGCTATCCGTGGCAAACCCCAGGACAACCTGGCGGTTCAAGATGGCGATTTCCGACGGCGAAAGTTCCTCGCCCACCACGATGCAAGGCTCCCGCAAATCCTGCAGGTTATGGCGATGGGTGTGCCCCAGCAAATTGGCCATGATGCGCGATGTCACGTCACGCACATCCGCCACCCGTTCGCGCAAATAGGCATCATCAATCGCGCTGAGCGTGGCGGTGTACTTATCGGTAAATTCCTGAAAGGCGGCCTCGATATTGATCCGGCGCGACTGCACCAGCGTGGTGACCGACTCCACCAAGGTGGGGTCTTCCAGCACGAGCAGATGAGCGTCGAAGATGCTGGCATCGGTGGCGTTCAACGCCTGGCTGACCTTGGCCTGGACTTCGAGAATTTGCTGGCGGGTCAGGACCAGAGCCTGATGAAAACGCTGGATTTGCCCCGGTAATTCCTGCTCCGGCACCTCATATTTGGGGACGTCGGATTTGGTCCTGGCAAGGACAAAAACCCTCCCTTGTGCAATTCCCGCGGAAACAGGAATTCCCTTATAAACGCTCTCCGCGCCCGGTACCGGGTCTGTCATAGAGAAGACTTAGCGCGATTTGGCCCGATTGAAAAGCAATTCTTGTCAATTCTTGTCAATTCTTAGCGGAAAGTTGCGTTTTTACCCTCGCCGTTTTTCACTGATTTTCACGTTTTCTGTTCTCCGGGCAGTAAAAAATGTGTTTTTTGTTACGTAATAAGCGAAAAAAAACCATCGTTTTTAATCTGTAACATCCTATTGATAAGTAGCTTAATGCTGTAAAACGATCCCAAGCCGGCGCTACGCTTGAGAATGGAGATGGAAGATAGCAGATGGGAGAGCAAAATCCGATATTCCGATGCCAATTTGGCCTCGCAATTCTCTTGCCAAAGCTTGGCATTCCCCCTCTCACTGTGGTTAAAAATGAAACACTTGATCTTTGCTTTCTGCGTTGTGTTCGCGTTTGGCCGTCTGAACGCTCAGACCAATGTCTGGCAGCCGTCGCCGGGACATTCTCAGATGCCTATCTGGCCGGGGGCTGTGCCGGATGCGCAGCCGGTCCCGGGGCCGGAATACATGATTGCGAGCAAGAGCCTGATTGCCGGCAAACCCTATGTGGGCGTGGAAAACGTCTCGCAGCCCACGCTGACGGTCTATTCGCCAAAGGGAACGAATACGGGCGTTGCGGTCGTCGTGTTTCCGGGCGGAGGTTACAACGAGTTGGCCATCGATCTTGAAGGCACTGAAATCTGTGACTGGCTCACCTCCCGAGGAATCACGGGAGTGCTCTTGAAATACCGCGTGCCGGCTCCGAAAGTGGGACGCTACAAAGAATCCCCACGGGCCTTGCAGGATGCCCAGAGGACGCTCGGTCTGGTTCGCCTTCATGCCGCCGAGCGGCACATCGATCCGCACAAGATCGGAGTGACTGGGTTTTCAGCCGGCGGGCATTTGGTGGCGGCAATAAGCACGCACTTTGATAAGCGTTCGTATCCGGCGATAGATGCGGCTGACCAGGAAAGCTGCCGCCCGGATTTCGCGATTGCGCTTTATCCGGGCCACCTGTCCCCCTACTTCCCCGAGAATCCTGATTCGTGGACAAATCAAAAGCAGTTGGACTTAAATCCGAATATTATTGCCACCAGCAATACGCCGCCTACGTTTTTGTTGCAGGCCCAGAATGACCCGGTGGACGATGTCAGAAACTCGATGGCTTACTCCCTCGCGCTCAGGAACGCCAAGGTCCCCGTCGAGTTGCATCTGTATGCGGAGGGCGGACACGCCTACGGGCTGCGGCGCACGAAGTTTCCGATTACCGAATGGCCCGCGTTGGTGGAGAAGTGGCTCGGAACAATCGGGATGATTTCGGAATAGGGTGGAGAAGCGCTGAACGTGGGACATGACCCGCTTTTTTAAAGTGGTTGACAATTAATGGGTTTCAGGTAGCATGTGCCCATGCCCCAAGTGCGTTACGATTACGCCGGAGTAGCCTGTCAGGTGATGGGCTGCGGGGATCGCCAAAAGGCCCTCTTTCGTACCGGGCAAGGCCGGGGGGCGGAGTGGCGCAGTTTTCAGTTTTCGCATAAAAATCATGAAAACGCTATTCTGCCCATTGTTGATTGCAGCTTGGTTTGTGACCGGTTGCGCCGTTAACGAACCTCTGAAGCCTGAAATTTCCACCCAATCCCCAACGGCGGATTTGAGCGGCCTGAAAAAATTTTACGTGGCGTGCGACAATGATGCCGGCGCCCAGGGCGAAAGACATGTGGAAGGGCTGAAGGCGGTGCAAGATGTGCTGACGGACCACGGTATGCCGGCCACTTCCGGATTACTATCCGCCATGCCGGCCGATACGGGATGCAAGGTCATCATTCACGAGCACTGGTTCTGGGATGTGCGATGGTATTTATTGTCCCTGGATATAAAATTCTATGACGCCCGCTCCGGCGCGTTGCTGGCCTCCGGGCATGACCGGCGCGCCCATCCCACCATCCGCCGGTCTCCGGAATTCATGGCTAACGAGTTAATTGAGGCCATTTTTCCCGCCGCTGGCGGAGTCAAGAAACCCTAACCGTCCAACATGACCCCAAATCACCTATGAACTGTCGTATCTTTGTTTTGCCTGCTCTCACCGTTTGCATGCTGGCGGCCTGCATCGGTTGTAAAACGGTGACATCCTCCTACAACCCCGGCACGCCTCCGCCGCCAACCCTGCCCTGCCCCGTTGCGCTCAGTCTGAGCAAGGAGTTCACGACTTACGAATGTGTCAACGGGCAGGTGGCGCTTGTCGGCGAAGTCATTCACGCCCCGCTCGGTCCCGATTTGCAGAAATACGCCGCCTACGTGGCCAAATCGGTATTTGGGGATGTTCAGGTGCTTGACGGTCAGCCTCCGCGCAGTGATGCGAAGCTCCTGCTCGTCCCCCGGGTGACAAGTTCACGCCTTGAACCGCCCGTGGGACGTGTCCGGGTTACGTCCGGGGACTTGGGTGTTCATTGGGATTTCAACGATCCCAAGACAGGACAAACGCTGTTTACGATGCAGGTCCAGTCCGAGTTCTCGCGCGGGCATATCCGTTTTGACGCGCATTTTTCCGATGTGGTTGATGGCCTGATGACTAATTTGACTGCCATCACCATTCAACGCTTCAACGCTTCAAAGAATATCCAGAAACTCAGCGGGCATTAACAAACGGTGGGACGCCTGCTGGTCATTTGAGGAACGCATCCACCCGGGCTGCGAAGGCATCCGGTTGGTCGAGCATGATGAAGTGGAACGAATTGTCGATGCGCATCATCATCTTGTTCGGCAGTGAGGCAAAGTTTTCCCGGTACAGCCCATCGACGGCAGTCTGTGGCATGCCTGTCGAGGCGTCCCAGGGATAGAGCATCGTTACGGGCGTCTTTATTTCGTGCAGCTTCGGACGAAGGTCTGTCGTCATGTCTTCGTACATCGCGCGAGCCACGACCGATTTGTCGGACGAGATCGCCCATTGGGTCGCCGCCTTGAGACCTTCCGGTGACTTGACCAAAGAACGGAGAAATTCTCTTTCGCCTTGTGCATAGGAATCCTGGGTTTCGTTGAGGATATTGTCACGCATCGCGGCGGCTTGCGGCCTTGCCGCTGCGGCGTCATCCGCGCCAAACAACGCGCTGAAAAAAGGAAGTGAATCAACGATCATCAGTTTGCCCGCGTCTTCAGGATGCTGAAGGGCAAGCATCATCCCCATCAATCCGCCGAGCGAATGGCCGATCACCTTTGGCGACTTTAGCTTGTTTGTTTTGATATAGGCATCGAGGGCATCAAGCGTAGGTTGGATGACCGGTCCCTGGGCGTTCGCGCGCGAAGGCGCGCCGGCGAACCCGGCTATCTGAACGATATGCAGGCGATAGCGTCCCTCAAGATGCCTGGCCGTGGCGTCCCACACCGCCCCCGATGAGGCGAGTCCGGGGATGAGCACAACATCCGGCCCCTGCCCCCGCACGGTCACGGTGATTCGATCCGACACAGGCTCGGCAAAGGTGGCACAAAGCTGCAAGGCCAGAACCGTGGCCAACAAGATTTTTGGTTTCAAGTTGTGCATGGGATAAATGATTTATTTTTGTTTCGTGCGCTTCTCCGTTTTACGCCGCCACCAAATCCCCAACATCATCTGGACAGACATCGGCCCGAAGCAAAGCGCCCAAAACAGATTGCGCGGGCCTGCCTGCGTGAAGTCGAGCCAGTGATGGCGCAGAAAAAATTCCCGCGCCACGGAATCGTTGACATGATTTCCCAGCGCCGCGCCGCCGCAGGCAAGTTCGTGCGCGGCGACCATGCCGCCCATCGCTGCGTGCCAGCCGAGCGCGGCCCCGCCGGAAGCAACCAGACCGATGGCCCCGCCGCCCAACGCCACCGCGCCAATGGCGAAACCGCCGAAAGCCAGCAGTCCGATGCTCAAACCGCCAAATGAAAGAAGTCCGATGCTCAAGCCGCCTGTGCTGATGGCGCCCACGGCAATGCCGCCGCTGGCATATAAAATTCCATACGCCCGCTCGCCGCAGGCGATCCAACCGATGGCAGGTTGAATTTTTTCCCCCGGCTTCCGCACTTTGCACGAACGCCAATGAACCAGCGGCAGGCCAAACAGCGTGGCATGGCTGCGGTATTCCCGCGGTTCAAGCGGAGGTTTGGCCCGGAACAATTCCGGATGACGCTGCTGTTCCTCCTCGCGCAGTCGCATCGTCGCGCGGCGATACCGCCAGGTAAACGCAAAAGCAAAAATGGCCCAGGCCAGCATCAGCGCCCATATCAGCGCCAGGACGAGGGCTGGATGATCTTTCCAAAGCCGGGGAGCGAGGTGGCCGGCAACCAGCGAGCAGGCCAAAATAAACAAGAGGCCGCCGGCAAGGATGGTTTTTCCAAACCGTTTGGCCAAAGCGCGCTCGCGCGGTGTCCGGGTATTTTTGAGACCCTCGCGCATGCCAAAATAACCATACAAGAATCCCAGCGCCGGACCGCACACAATTCCAAACACCACCGAAGCGAAACTCGTTCCCGCAGCCGTCGCGCCGCCTTTTGCGGCAGCGGCGACGGCTGCGGCCTTCGCGGAAGATGCAAGCGTGACCGGCAACATCGCCAGCACGCCAAGCGTGAATGCCTGTCCCGGATTTGTCCGCTCCAGCGCGCCTTCGATGAACGCGAGAACTTCTTCCTGCAACAATTTTCGTCCGCGTGACAATCGTTGCCGCGCCGCTTCTTCGGACAAGTCCATGACTTCGGCGACCCGTTCAATGGATTGATGCTCGCGATAAAACAGTATCAGCGGTTCACGATAGGCTTCCGGGATATGTTCGAGCGAACGCCACAAAATTCCTTCCTCTTCCCTGCTGATGGCCTGCCCG
>CAZLEE010000037.1:0-28153 GCA_964558455.1 uncultured Verrucomicrobiota bacterium
ACGCCTCTGCTAATCTCCGGACACTCTGTCAAGAGGCGCCTTGCATGACGCTTACATAGCTTGGGCTGCGGCGGAAGTGTTTTTCCCAACCGTTGTGTCAAGAACTTTTTTTGGGGCGGCATTTTTTGACGGCTGGACATGAGGAAAATTTCTGGAAGAATCGCGGCGTGAAACAGTCAATCGTTGTGTTGGACCTGGAAGGTGTGTTGGCGCCGGAAATCTGGATCGCCGTGGCCGAGAAGACCCGGATACCGGAATTGCGCCGCACGACCCGCGATGAACCCGATTACAATAAACTGATGCGGGGACGCATCGAGATCATGGACCGGCACAGCCTGGGATTGGCCGATATTCAAGGAGTCATCGCCACGTTGCGGCCATTGCCAGGCGCGGTGGAGTTTCTGGATGAATTGCGCGCGTTTTCCCAGGTCATTATTTTGTCCGATACTTTTGAGGAATTCGCCAAGCCGATTATGAAACAGCTTGGCTGGCCGACCATTTTCTGCCATCGGCTTGTGGTCGAGAAAGGCCGGATCACCGGGTATAAACTACGCCAGGAAGAGGCCAAAAGGAGTTCGGTGCGGGCGTTGCGAAGTTTGGATTATCATGTGATTGCCACCGGCGATTCATTCAATGACGTGGCCATGTTGAAAGAGGCCAACACCGGTTTTCTGTTTCATTCCCCTGAGGCCATTAAAAAACAATTTCCGCAGTTCAAGACTTTTGAAACTTACAGCGATCTGCTGGCGGCTTTAAAGAAAGCGATGGCGGCAGCCTAGTCTTCCTGCTTGGGGTCGCGATCCATGAGGTCGCGGGCGGCTTGCCGGACGTTCTTTTGTTGATAAAGCACGGCATGGACCTCGTCGGTGATCGGGGTTTCAATTTGCCATTTTCGGGCCAGCTTATGGGCGGCGCGCGCCGTGGGGTATCCTTCCGCGACTGTGACGGCGCCGGTCAGAATGGCGTCCACGTTTTCACCCCGGCCAATGCGTTCGCCGAATTGGCGGTTGCGACTGAGCTTGGAAAAACAGGTGAGAGTCAGATCGCCCAACCCGCTCAAGCCGGAGAAAGTTTCGGGAGCGGCGCCGCATTTCACGCCCAGGCGGCGGATTTCCGCGATGGCCCGGGTGATGAGGGCGGCCTTGGCGTTGTCGCCACATCCGATGCCGTCGCAGATGCCGGCGGCAATGGCGACGACATTTTTCAATGCCCCGCCCAATTCCACCCCGGGCACATCGTTGCTGGTATAGACGCGAAAAGAGGGGCGGTGAAACAATTGCTGCACTTCCCGGGCAATGGCCGCATCGGCATGGGCGGCGACACTGGCCGCCGGCATTTCCCGGGCGACCTCCATGGCGAGAGTCGGGCCGGACAAGGCGACGCCCGACGCGCGCGGCATGGTTTCGCGCAGGATGCCAGACATGGTCAATCCTGTTTCAAACTCAATGCCTTTGGTCACACTGACAGCGATGCCGTCAAAGTCCGGCACACGGCCCGTCACCTCCCGGAAGAAGCGGGAGGGCAGAGCCAGCACGATGCAGCGGCTGCCCGCCACGGCGCGAACCAGGTCCGGCTCGAACTTGAGGTTGCGCGCCAAGGAAATTCCGGGCAGGTAAATCTGGTTGCAGCCCGCCTGTTGCACGGCACGAAGATGGGCGGCGTCATGTCCCCAAAGAGTGACGGCATGTTTGTTTTGGCAGAGCAAATCAGCCAACGCCGTCCCCCAAGCCCCGCAGCCGATAACGGTAATTCTCATGGCAACAGGTCAGGTTTTTTTTGAGCCGATGCGGCTTTCAGCGCCGGAGAGCAGGCGTTTGATGTTGCCCTTATGCTTGTAGATGGCCAACACGCTTAACGCCGTCATGACCAGGGTCATGGTGAGGCTGCCGTTCCAGTACCAGACAGCCACGGGCAAAATGAGAGCGGCAGTGATGGAAGCGAGCGATACAAATCTTGTCAAAGCAAAGACCAAGCCCCACAAAATGAGGGCGGTCACGCAGGCCAGCGGCGCCCAAGCCAGCACCACGCCGGCCGAGGTTGCGATGCCCTTGCCGCCCTTGAACTTCAACCAGCAGGTGAAATTATGGCCGAGAATGGCCGCCACGCCCGCAGCCAGGGCAAGATGTTCCGATTGCGAAGACGCGGCGGGGTAAAAACAAACGGCCAGCAACGGCACCCAGCGGGCGGCCACAAAACCCTTCAAAGCATCAACCAGAAGCACGATGATGCCGGCCGTTTTTCCCAGGACACGGAAGGCGTTGGTCGCGCCGATATTCCCGCTGCCCATGGTCCTGACGTCCACGCCGCGAGCTTTGCCCGCGAGATACCCCGTCGGCACAGACCCCAGAAAATAAGAAACGGTCACAACCAAAATGTAAGAACGAAAGTCCACGTACGGGGGTCAGGTTGGATAATATCGCGGCACTTTAAAAGAAAATTTGCGCAGGCACCCGCGTCCCGGGTGAAAATTCAGGCTCGTCATTGGAGAATCATCAACCGTAAATTTAAAGAATGTCTGACAAACTCAAAGTGGCAGTGCTCGGGGTCGGCTCTCTGGGCAAGGAACACGCCCGCATCTATGCCGAACTGGCCGGCGCGGGGAAAATCATCTTTACCGGGGTATATGACGTTGCAAGCAGCCAGGCGGCGAAAATAGCCGAAAAATACAAGGTCCCCGTCTTTTCGTCGGTGAACGAAGCCGTGCTGGGGGCCGATGCGTTCAGCATCGTGACCCCGACGACGACCCATTTCGAGCTGGCCAAAATCCTGCTAAACGCGGGGAAACACGTATTGGTCGAAAAACCGATGACAGACAATGCGGAGAACGCTGGCGAGTTGGTGCAATTAGCCCAGGAAAAGAAAGCCATACTCCAGGTCGGCCACGTTGAACGATTCAATCCGGTGCTGAAATACCTGGAAAAAGTCGCAACAGACCCGCGCTTCATAGAATCCCACCGTCTGTCCCCGTATCCGAAACGGAGCACCGACATCGGCGTGGTGCTGGACTTGATGATCCATGATTTGGACGTGGTGCTGGGATTCGTACGCTCGCCCGTGGTCAGCGTGGACGCGGTTGGCATACCGGTATTGAGCCAGTCCGAAGATATTGCCAACGCGCGGCTGCGTTTTGCCAACGGCTGCGTGGCCAATCTCACGGCCAGCCGGGTCAGCCCGGAGAGAATGAGAAAGATCCGCGTTTTCAGCGGCGGGGCGGAAACGAGCTACGTCTCGCTGGATTTCAAGGCGCAAGAAGGGTTCATCTACCGTGTGGCGCGGGAAGGCGAAGGAGAATCGTCCATTCTGAAGAAACTGTTTCTGAGCAAGGACTCGACAATCGTGAGCGAATTTGCGGGGCGGAAAGTGGTGCGCGAACCGGTGCCGATAGAAAAGGACGAACCGCTCAAGCTGGAGTTGCAGGATTTCATTCATTGCGTGCAGGAGCACCTCACCCCGAAAGTCAGCGGGGTGGTGGCCAAGCGCGCGCTGGACCTGGCTTTTGAGATCACGCGCCTGATCAAAGCCGCCAACAAAAGTCTCACCTAAAGCATGGGCATGGGCGGCCTTATTATCATCCTTCCGATATTGGCGTTTGATGTGTGGCTATGCGCCACAACGGGAACGCGCCAAATGCGGCACTGGGCGGCGTTGGGGCAATGGCGGCGGATCGCGGCCGCGTTGTGCATTGGAGCGGCCTTGGGAGTATGGATGGTTTTTTTCGCGCATTACAGAGCTGGAATGGAGATAAGGCGGGGATTTCCCATTCCACTGTCTTTTTTCCGCGCTGAAGAAAACGTCTGGATACGCGCCGCATTGCCCGCCCCCGTGGCCTGCGCGGGTTATGCCGCGAACTTTCTCACCGGGCTGGCCGCGCCTTTCATCCCCGGCAAGATCGGGGAGTTTCTCAAACAAGTGAAAGCGGAATTGAAATGACGCCCAAAACCATCCTGATCGTGGCCGGAGAACCGAGCGGCGACGCCAACGCCGCCGCACTGGTCAAGGCCCTGGCCCGGTTGCTTCCCGGGACGGAATTCATCGGGGCGGGCGGGCCGGCCATGGCAGCGGCGGGAGTGAAGCTTTCGTTCAATTTGACGGACGACGCGACCATTGGCCCGGTTGACGCCCTTAAAAAACTGGGAACCATCCGCCGGCGGCAACGCGCCCTGGCGGATCTGGCCATCGCCCGGCGGCCGGAACTGATCATCCTGGTGGATTTTTACACATTCAACCGGCCCTGGGTGCGCCGGGTCCGAAACCATGCCGGCGCCCAGGCCGATGACGCGACGAAGTGGACACCGAAAATTGCGCAATACACCTCGCCGCAAGTCTGGGCTTCGCGGCCTGGTCGCGCCGAGAAAATGGCCGGGGACATTGATCTGCTGCTCTGCTTTTTTCCATTTGAACAGGAATGGTATGCCCGCCGCAAAACGTCGTTGCGGGTCGAATGCGTCGGACACCCCCTGTTTGACCGTCACCCGGCGATTTCCAACCGCGTCCAACCCGACCAGGATGAAAATCCGGTCATCGTCCTGCTGCCGGGCAGTCGCATTGACGAATTGAAGCGGCATCTTCCGGTCATGCTGGCCACCGCCCGTGAAATTGCAGCGGTCAGGTCGGCCCGGTTCAAATTGGTGGCGGCTGATGAACGGATCGAAGCCTGCATAAGGTCCTATCTGGCTGCCGACATGCCGGAAGTGGAAATTCAAACCGGGCGAGTGGAAGAAGCCCTGTCCACCGCCACCCTGGCCATCACCAAAACAGGGACAATTTCCCTGGAATGCGCTTATTTTGGGGTGCCGACCCTAGCCATGTATAAGACGTCCACGCTCTTCTACCTCGTGGCGCGCCCCTTCGTATCAGTCAAATATTTGTCCATGCCCAATATTCTGGCAGGCGAACCGCTGTTTCCAGAATTCATCCAAAGTCAGGCCACGGCGGAAAATGTGTCCAAGGCGGCGCTGGCACTGCTGGCCGACCCCGCCCGGCGCGGCGCCATCCGGGCAAAATTGAAGACGATCATCGAATCGCTGGGCGGTCCAGGTGCAGCCGAACGGGCCGCCGCCATCCTGCTGCAACTATTGGCAGGACGTTGAAAGCGCCGGGATTGCGTTTTAAGCGCCTGTCAGAAAAAGAGATGATTGGCTCAAGTACCCCCCATTTCCGCCCGATAATAAATCAGCCGTTCGCCTCGTGCGACAAGCGAACGGATAACGATGGAAACAGACACCAATTTTAGAAAAACGCGCGGCAAAGTTTCGCCCGGCAATGTTCCCTCCTCCCGCTGGCACGCCCTGCGGGAAAACCTGGACAACCTTCCCGATTGCCGCCCTGGTTTCGTCGAACGAGCCAAAGAACTAATCGACGACCCGGATTTTCCAGATCCGGTCGCGGAGCAAGAGATGGCCGAACAAATGGCGGTGCAAATATACATCAACGCCGACAAACCTCCTGGTTGACATGGACTCATCCCACCCCATAGCCGTACTCCTGAGAGAGTGGCTGGAATTGACCAGATCGGAATCCCACGCCATCCAATTCGGCCGGTGGAATGAAGTCGCCCAGATTCAAAAGAGCAAAAGCACCCTGCAAAAGCCGTTGATCTCCGCGATAGAACAGTGGAAAGCCGGGAACCCGTCCGAAGCGGCGACAAACCCATTTCACGTCGAGGTCAGCCGCCTGCTGGAACTGGAAGCGCGCACGAGCGAACTGCTGGCCGTGCGCAAGCGCGAGGTGCGGGAGAAAATTCTCCTGCTCGAACAAGCGCTTTACGATCTTCGGCGCAACGTCCCGGCGCGCGCAGCAGCGTCCCAAGTGGCCTGACACCCGCCCTTTTTCCACCCCGCCCCATTTCACCCGTTCGCGTCTGTTTTTTTGCAACAAGTTATTTTTGCGATTGAATTGCCGGTCGTAATCCGCAATGCTCAGACCACGCAATCGCACAACACAATGTCGGTAAACTTATCGGACTCACAAAACGTTGATGATCGGACGGCCACCGTAGCCTCACTCGGACATGCCCGTCCGCCGATTTGGCTGGAAGGCGGTTCGGCGATTTTGAACCCATCGGGCGGCATACTCGAAATCAACACACCGCTCCGCAGTTGGCTGGAAAATTCCGGCGACGACGACGCAGACAGTTCGTTTTGGGATATTCTGGCCAAAATCTCGCCGGAATGGACTTCCCCCCTGCTGCAACTCGCCCAAGACACGGATCCGTTTGCCAGCATTGATCTGACTCTGGCCGGCGGCCCCCATCAATCCGACCAAACGTTCCGGTTGGAAGTGGCGCGCGCGCAGCAATGCATCTTCGTTCGTCTAAGCTCGATCCGGCCGCCATCGAATTTGCCGTCCGGCGCCAAGATTGAAAACAGCGTTCACCCATTTGGAAGCAAGAGCACCTTTGGTATTTTGTCCGGCGCCGGGGCGAACGGGGTTGCCCCCGACCAGCACTGGCCCTGCATCGTATTCATTCAACAGCCCGATTTCGGCCTGCAATTTGCCAGCGCCAACATCAAGGAATTGACCGGGCTGGGTGCGGATGATTGGTGCAGTCATAGCGACCGTTTTTGGGAAGTGGTGCATGAATCCGACGCGCCCAATTTGCGCCGGCAATTCAAACACGCCGCGCAAACAAAGGACCCCATTACCAACGCCTATCGCATCCGTCATGCGCACACCGGCCGCGTCGCCTATATTTTGGAGCATCGGCAGCCGGTCGTCAGCGCCAACGGCCTATTGCTCGGTTACGAAGTGGCGTGGCTGGATGTGACGCGACAAACCATCGCCGAAAGACGGCTGGCGGCGGCGGCCTGGAAAGAAACACTGGCGGTTCTCACCCTTGGCATGGCGCACGATTTCACCAACGTCATTGCCGGCATCCATTCATTGAGCGAGTCATTCCTGGCCCAGATGGATGGACAGCACGCGTTCTATGAGGGGATGTCGCTGATCAAAAAGAGTTCCATGCAAGCCAGCCAATTGGTGCATCGCATGGTCAGCCTGCACTTGGGCCAGATTGGCGAGCGCAACTACCACGACCTGAACGATATTGCCCGCGACATGGTGGATTTGGTGAAAAAAATCCTGCCCCGGCGCGTTCAATTGGCCACGGAATTGTCCGAGGGACAACTGCCGGTATATCTGGATCTGGTCGAATTCCGGCAGGCCGTCATCAACCTGATATTAAACGCGGCCGACGCCATGCCGCGCGGAGGCCAGTTGACCCTCCGCACCTCGCGCCACGAGGAACAGCCGGTCCTGGAAAACATGAAGGGAACCGCACCCAGGCTGCCCTGCGTTTGTCTGACCGTGCAAGACACCGGCAGCGGGATCAAGCAACGCCATCTGGCCGCGATATTCGATCCATTTTTCACCACCAAGGCCAAAGGCTCCGGCCTTGGTTTGTACAACGCCCGTCTGGCCGTGGAGAAATTACACGGCGCCATATCCGTCGTATCCAGCGAAGGCAAAGGGACGAAGTTTCAAATCTGGCTGCCGGAGGCCGATTTTTCCGAAGCGAGCCGGCTTGAAACCGCCGCCCACGGCAAGCGTCCTGCCCGGCGCACCCTTTTGCTTCTCGGTCCAGCGGGCGAAATGCTCGATAAAACCGCGGAACTGCTTCGCTCCCACAACTATTACATCGTGATAGCGCCCTCCTCCGATCAGCCATTCGAGATGCTGCGCTCGCCGGACTATCTTTTTGATGGTGTTTTCATGTTGACCGAACCGTGGTATCTTTCCTCCGGTTCCCTGCCCACCGAAGCATGCCAGCGGGACAAGCACATCAAACTGATTTTAAAACTCACCGCCGGCCAACAGGACGATCTGGACACCCAGTTGCTGACCGACGCCGACTTGGTCCTAGGGGCCGAATTGTCGGAGATGGATTCACTGACCAAGCTCAAACAGTTTTTTGATCAGAACGGATGAAAACCATGTTGAGGCGATGAACAAACCAAAAGAAACAAGTCATCCTATTTTAATTGTCGATGACGAGGAAATTGTTCTGGTGGCGTTGCGCGACACTTTATTGCGCGAAGGATACTCCGTTGTTTCCTCCCCTCACGCCGTCCATGCCTTGAGCGTGTTGCCGGAACATGAGTTTTCGGTTGTTATTTCGGACCAGCAGATGCCCATGGTGTCCGGCCTGGAATTTCTAAATCAGGTATCCCAAATCCAGCCCAATGCCACCCGCATCCTGATCACGGCCGTACTCAACATCGGCACATTGATAGAAGCGATCAACAAGGCCGGGATTTTCCGTTTTGTGGTCAAGCCATGGTCGCGGGAAGAACTTTTGGCCACGGTTAAAGCCGCAGTTGAGCGCTTTAACGCCGTATCCTCCCAGTCCAGAGCGCTGGCCGAGGCATTGCGGACAAATCAGGAATTGCGGGAAGCCAACGCGCGTCTTATCCGGGAAAACAACGAATTGCGCCAGGCGCACAAAGAAGCCCCGCCCTCCCCTTTAAACCAATGAACGCAAAAAGAACTTGCTCCCCGGCCCAATCAGCCGCTAGATGACGGTTGGCGATGTCCGTGGAAACAGACTAGAACAACAACAAGATGCCAATCGAAAAAGTCATTGTTCTCGAAGACGACCCAATCGTCCGGCGCAATTTGGAACAGCAGTTGCGCCAGCAACGCTATGATGTTGCCTCAACCGACACCATAGCCGGTGCGCGCGATTTCATGGCGCGGGACACCTTTGACCTGATTTTTCTGGATGTCCGTCTGCCGGACGGCGAAGGCACGGATTTGCTGCGCGAGATACAAGCCCAGCCACAAAAGCCGCTGGCAGTGATTGTGACCGGGTTTGGCTCGGTGGAATCCGCAGTGGAATGCATGCGCAGCGGCGCGTTCGACTACATGCTCAAGCCGTTCTCGTCCGACCAATTGCAGGTCACGCTCAAGAAAGCCGAGCACTTCGATCAACTGCTCAAGGTCAACGCCTACTTCAGCAACGCCGAGGAAGACACCACCGGCTATGAGTTGCAGGGGGCCAGTCCCGCCATGGAAAACCTGCGCCTGCTCATCCGCAAAGTCGCCCGCACCCAGGCCACAGTCCTGATCGCCGGCGAAAGCGGCACGGGCAAGGAACTGGTGGCCCGCGCCCTCTATCGGCAAAGCCCCCGCGCCAACGCCCCATTCATCAAGGTCAATTGCGCCGCCATTCCCGAAAATCTCATAGAGAGCGAATTTTTCGGCCACGAAAAGGGGGCATTCACCGGCGCCCTGAGCAAACGCGAGGGACGGTTCGAACTGGCCCATAGCGGCACCATTCTGCTGGATGAAATCAGCGAGATTTCCCCCCAGGTCCAAGCCAAGCTTCTGCGCGTCCTGCAAGAACGCGAACTGGAACGCGTCGGAGGCAACCGCACCATCAAGGTCGATGTGCGCGTCATAGCCACCACCAACCGGCGGCTTGAAGAAAGCGTCGAACGCAAGGAATTCCGCCAGGACCTTTATTTCCGGCTGAACGTCGTGCCGATTCATGTTCCCCCGTTGCGGGATCACATTGAGGACGTAAGTCATCTGGCCAGGCAATTCATGCCCCGCTTCGCGCGCAAGCACGGAGTACGGGTGCATGGCATTTCGGATGAATGCATGGCCGTGCTCCAGGCCCATCGCTGGCCAGGCAACGTGCGCGAACTGCAAAACGTCATTGAGCGCGCCGTGATACTTTGCGGCGACAGCGGCATGATCGAACCCGATCATCTGGGTTTTTCCGCCTCGACCACGACGGTATCCAGCATTTACCCGTCCATCAGCGAAGTCCCGGTGGTTTCGACGCCGCCCGCCGTCGCCCCTTCGGTCGAGCCGGAGGAACTGCTTTCTTTGGCCGAGATCGAGAAGCGCCACATCTTTGCCGCCATGGACAAGACTGCGGGCAACCGCACGCACGCGGCCAAACTTTTGGGCATCAGCGTTCGCACCTTGCGCAACAAGCTCAACGAGTACGGCGTTCCCGCCAAGTACAGCGACGCATCGGACGCGTCCGACTCCGCCGCAACCCGCAAACACATCAAGGAAACTGCGTAGCCATGTGGACCTACCTTTGGTTGGGCTTGGGCGGAGCCATTGGCACTATCGCGCGTTTTTGGCTCGACCGGACCGTTTCGGCCCGGATCGGCGAGACCTTTCCCTGGGGCATTTTCGTCATCAACGTAACCGGCTCGTTTCTCATTGGCCTGCTGTTTGCATTGATCGGACCAAACGGCCGCTGTACCGTCGGGCCGACAGTGCGCACGTTTTTCATGGTCGGCATCTGCGGCGGCTACACGACCTTTTCCTCTTTCAGTCTCAACACGCTCAATCTGGCCCGGGCGGGGCAATTGCTTTACGCCGGGGCCAATGTGGTGTTGAGTGTTGTCTGTTGTTTGCTGGCCGTCTGGCTGGGTTATTTGCTGGGAGCCGTCTTGGGATCAAGAACCTGAACTTAACATTGAAATTTTATGACAAAAATACAAAACATCAACTCACTTGAAATATTAGACTCCCGTGGCAACCCCACGGTCATGGTCAACGTTACCCTGGACAATGGCATTTCAGCCGCAGCCTCGGTTCCGTCCGGCGCCTCCACTGGCATTAAAGAAGCCGTGGAATTGCGCGATGGGGACGCCAAGCGCTACGGCGGCAAAGGCGTGCTCAAGGCCGTGGCCAACGTCAACACCAAGATAGCCCCCAAACTCAAGGGCAAAAACCCGCATGAACTGCTCGCGATCGACAACCTCATGCGCGAGATCGACGGCACGCCCACCAAGGCCAACCTTGGCGCCAACGCCCTTCTCGGTGTTTCCATGGCCGTCTGCCGCGCCGCCGCCATGGATGCCGGCATGCCCCTCTATGCCTATATCCGCAAATTGCATGGCGGCAAGGCAACCGCGCCCTATGTTCTGCCCGCCCCCATGATGAACGTCATCAACGGCGGCGCTCATGCCACCAATAACGTGGACTTCCAAGAGTTCATGCTCTTTCCCATCGGAGCAAAATCGTTTGCCGAGGCCCTGCGTTACGGAGCGGAAACGTTCCACACTTTGAAGAAGATTCTGCAAAAGCGCGGTCTCGTCACCTCAGTGGGTGATGAAGGCGGTTTCGCCCCCAATCTCAAAAGCGACGATGAAGCCGTTGAGGTGATCGTCGAAGCCATCAAGGCGTCCGGTTACAAGCCGGGCAAGGACATCGCCATCGCCCTCGATCCCGCGGCGAGCGAGCTGTATGAGGATGGCGGTTATTTCATGAAGAAATCCGATAAATCGCACAAGACGCCCGCCCAAATGGTGGACCTCTTTGCGAATTGGGTTAAGAATTACCCCATCATTTCCATCGAAGACGGCATGGGCGAGGAAGACCGCGAAGGCTGGATCGCCATCACCAAGACCCTTGGCAAAAAAATCCAACTGGTCGGCGACGATTTCTTCGTCACCAATCCGGCCATCTTCAAGGAAGGCATCCGTGACGGAATCGCCAATGCCATTCTGATCAAACTCAATCAAATCGGAACCGTCTCCGAGACGTTGGAAACGGTGGCCATGGCCCAGAAAGCCGGCTACGGCGCCGTCATCTCCCATCGTTCCGGCGAGACCGAAGACTCGTTCATCGCTGATCTTGCCGTCGGCACCGGAGCAGGCCAGATCAAGACCGGGTCGCTCTGCCGCTCGGAACGCATCGCCAAATACAACCGGCTGCTCGTCATTGAGAGCGAATTGGGCAAGAAAGCCTCTTATGGCGGCTCATCCCTGATCGCCGGGAAGAAATAGTCCCACGCTCCGCGCATGGCCCGGATTGTCCTGACTACTTTAAACGCAAAGTACATTCACGCTTCGTTTGGTTTGCGTTATTTGATGGCCAATCTGGGCCTCTTGCGCGGGGATGCCCGTCTGCTCGAATTTGATATACAGCAGCGGGCCGTTGATGTGGTTGAGACCCTTCTCGCCCAGCAACCCCGCATCGTCGGCTTCGGCGTTTATATCTGGAACGTTCAGGAAGCCACCGCCGTCGTCGCCGCCCTCAAGCGTGTCCGCCCGGATATCATCGTTGTCCTGGGCGGCCCGGAGGTCAGTTTTGAAACCGATCAGCAGGAAATCGCGCGCCTGGCTGATTTCGTCATCACCGGCGAAGGCGATCTTGAATTCGCCGCACTCTGCCGCCAGATTCTGGCCGGTTCGCCGCCCGCGCAAAAAATCATCCCCGCAAAACAGCCCGATCTCGCCCAGCTCGCGCTGCCTTACGAATTGTATAACGAGGAAGATGTGGCTCACCGCATCATCTATGTCGAGGCCTCGCGCGGCTGCCCTTTCACTTGCGAGTTCTGTCTGTCCTCCCTTGACTCGTCCGTCCGGCAATTTCCCCTTCCCCTGCTGCTGGCGGAATTGCAGAAACTGCTGGATCGCGGCGTGAATCAATTCAAATTTGTTGATCGCACGTTCAATCTCAACCCCGCCGTCAGCAAAGGCATCCTCCAGTTCTTCCTTGAACGCCTCCGGCCTGGTTTGTTCCTGCATTTTGAAATGGTGCCGGACCGTCTGCCGGAGGCCTTGCGCGAAATCATCGTCCAATTCCCGCCCGGCGCGCTCCAGTTTGAGGTCGGCGTCCAGACGTTTGACGAGGTCGCCGCCGAACGCATCAGCCGCCGCCAGGATTACGCGCGCCTGACGGACAATCTCCGGTTTTTGCGCGAGAAAACCGGTGTTCATATTCACGCCGATTTGATCGTCGGGCTGCCCGGTGAAACCCTGGAGGGGTTCGCGGCGGGATTCGACCGGCTGTTCGCGCTTGGCCCGCAGGAAATCCAGATCGGAATTCTCAAGCGGCTGCGAGGCACGCCGATCAGCCGGCATGATGAGGCGTGGCAAATGGTTTACAACCCCCTCCCGCCTTACGAAATTCTGCAAAACAAATTGCTGGATTTTTCCGCGCTGCAACGGATGCGGCGCTTTGCGCGCTTTTGGGACTTGACCGGCAACAGCGGCAATTTTTTGCAAACCACCCGCCTCATTTGTCAAACAAACACATCCGCCTTCGCGGCATTCATGAAGTGGAGCGAATGGCTCTACGCCCGCATCGGCCGGCGGCACGGCATCGCCCTCGATTCCCTGGCCGAATGTCTTTTTATCTATCTCACGCAAGTATGCGGCCTGGTCCCGGCGGACGTCGCCCAAACTCTCCGTCAGGACTGGCTGACCGCCGGCCGGCGCGAGAAACCCGCCTTCCTCGAAGCCTTCCCGGACAACGGCATCCCCACCCCCGTCCCCGCCAAAAGCGAAGCCCCCAAGCGCCAGTCGCGCCACCTGGGCCAGAAACAAACAGCCCCCTCAAAACAAAGCCCCTAATTTTGGCCTTTTACCACCCTCATCCATCGCCCCACCGCATTCTTATCAATCAAATTGCTAACAATAGCATAGGTTACCCCCTTCAACGCTTAATCATTCTGTGGTTTTACTTCTTATGCCCGACCGCGCTTTCAAGAATGTCGCTCAACGTACTGCTCTGATATGCGCCAAACGTGTATATGATTGTCCCTTGTCCCAGTTTGACCCGGATTCCGTCACCACTGCTTGTTGTGAAGCTCCAACGCTAATGACGGAAGGTCCGGCAACTTCTTTTTTGGATCCAGCCCTAACACCTTGTGAAGATCGAAATAGCGCCGACTCCAAAGAGGATACTTCGTCTGTTTGCAAAAGAGTGTTTGCTCGACGCGGCCTGCAAGAAAGAAACAGTGTCCACTCGTGATGTCCCAGCCGCGCTTCGACGCTCTATCCATGGATCCAATGATTCTGGTTTCCTCCTCCTGAGTTAGTGCGCCATCTCCGATGATCTGCAATCTGTTTTCCACTCGATCCACATAGACCATCTTTTCAAGGTCGCAGATCGCCTGGACGGCCTTGGCGTCGTAGAAGCCGATGTACTTCGGTGGCCGGTGCGGCTTGGCGGAGTTGTAGTAGAGTCGGAATTCGAGATTTTCTGGCAACGACTGTGAGCAGCCGACAACCAGGAAGTCGTCATCGCTCGTTGGAATTAACCCTTCCTCATTACAGAAATCCTCGTAGTCGTCGAGTATCTCCGCCATTATCCGCTCATGTTCCGGGAGCACGTCTCGACACGTTTCGATAACTTTGGCGAATGTGGTCCACGCAAGCCGTACCGACTTTGTGTGTTGAGCGTTGAAGTCCGCGACCACCCGCCTGGCTCCCCGCACATCGTCCGGCTCCCGCGTTCCAAGGAGCAAAAGCACCTCTAAACCCTCCTTCGATAATTCGAATTTAGCAAGATGTCCCTGAAGCTGTTCAACATTAAAATTGGCGTGGAGCTTCGTCTCGAGAACGATATGAAAGCTCCGCTGGCGAATTACGCCGTCGGGAATCGTTCCGCTCGTTGCCGTTTCTTGCTGAGTCAAGAGAGCGCCAACGACGATCTCGTCATCGGAGATTAACTCCCGAAGAATCTGCTGAAAAAACCGCGAATTTTGGTGCTGCAACCGCGCGAACAGAAGCAGCGTATTGTTGGTTACGACGTCCTCTTTTTTCGAGAATCTTTGAAAGTAATGAACTCTTTTCATATGTTCATCGACAGGTGCCGACAGCTATGGTTTCGCGGCAATCATGCTCATTGTGCTGTCTTGCTGAAGCCCAACCTGCCTCGCCAGCAACGAATTAATCAAGCACGAATACGCCGCCTTCCGCATTTTAAATTCAGCCTTTCCCCATTTCAGCCTTTAGCTTTTAGCCATCTTTAGCCGTCCAATCCCAGAACCCGCCGTCCATCGGCCGTGATCATTGACTGGTGCCAGGGCGGTTCCCAGACGATCTCCACCGTCGCCTCTTCCACGCCGGGCAGGTAAAGCAGCTTCTGCTGCACGTCGGAAGCGATGATTGTTCCCATGCCGCAGCCGGGCGCGGTCAGGGTCATTTTGACGCGCACCGTGCTATGGCCGTCAGGCAGCGGCGCGATTTGCAGGTCATAAACCAAGCCCAGGTCCACGATATTCACGGGAATCTCCGGGTCGAAACAACTTTTAAGCGTGTTCCACACCGTCTTCTCCTCAAGCGGCCCGGCGGGATGGGCGGGCCTTTTGGCAACCTCCTCCATCAAGCTGGTGGCCGCCGTTTCGACGCCCAGCGCGTCCGCGTCCCGCGCCGCAATGCGGAACAGGCCGCGGTCGGTCTGCACCGTATAACTGCCGCCCAAAGCCTGCGAAACCAGAACGGAAGTTCCCGCCGGCAAGGTCGCGGTGGCGCCCGACGGGATCTGCACCGCCTCGCAATCGCGTTTCAATTCAACAGAACTGTTTTCAATCATAATTTGCACTTCTCATGATAAACCAGCCGCGGGATTGCCGAAAGTGGAAATATTGGGCTTTGAAGACGGGCGCGCAGACTTTAGTTTGTCAGGGTGGAAAGCGGATTGCCGACAGTCACCATCATAATTCCGGCGCGCCCCGATGAATCGGAGGTGCGAGCCGTCGCCGCCGCGCGCCAACTGGATTATCCGCCCGACAAAGTGGAAATCATCCTGGCCCGTGGCCGGCAGCCGTCCGTGCAGCGCAACACCGCCCTGCGCGCCGCGCGAGGCGAGATCATTTATTTTCTGGACGACGATTCGCGGCCGGCCCCGGGCAATCTGCGGCGCGCGGTCGAATTGTTCAAATCGCCCGAGGTTAAAATGGTTGGAGGACCGAACCTCTGTCCGCTGGACGCCCCCGCACTGGAGCAGGCGTTTGCCCTGGTCATGGGGAGCTGGCTGGCTTTCGGGCCGAGTTGCGCGCGTTACCGGCGCACGGGGAGTGTCCGCCCCACCACGGAAAAGGAATTGATATTGTGCAATCTCCTTGCCCGCCGCACCGATCTGTTGGAACTGGGCGGCTTCAACGAAGCCCTTTACCCGAACGAAGAAAACGCCTTGATGGACGAATTGCAAAAACGGGGCGGCAAACTGCTTTATGATCCGGATTTGACGGTACATCGCCGCCCGCGAGGCACCTTTTGGGCGTTTTGCAAAATGCTGGCCAACTACGGACGCGGGCGCGCCGAACAATTCCGCCTTCATCCCACGCCCGGCTCCGCCCCGAATTTTGTTCCGCCGCTGTTTTGCCTGTTTCTCCTTCTGCTGCCGTTTCTGCCGGGGTATTTCGCCTGGGTGACGGCCGTCTATGGCGCGGCGGTTCTGGCTCAGGCCGTCGCGGTACTGCCGGGCAAAAAATTGCCGTGGACGCCATGGATCATGGGGTTGATCTTTGTCAGCCATGTTTGTTACGGCCTTGGTTTCTGGCGCGGCTGCCTGACCAAGCCCAAGCCGCCCTCTGCCACGGTCGCGGACGGCATCCGTCTGGAAAAAATTTAGCGGGCGGGCGGGATCAGATCGCGAAAATTCGTGCCGGATGAGGGCCGGGCTGCGGCGCGCATTTGATTTGGCAGCGGATGGGGCCAGACATTCCATTCCACGTTTTCGTCCGCCTTGCTCAGGACGAAAGTCTGCTGCAAATTGGATGAGGATCCCCTGAACATGAACGTGGCAAAACAGGCCGCCCGGTCCGGCTCATTCAAGCGGGCCAAATGGCGGTTTGAACTCTGCACCGTGACCAGCAATGTCAAAACGCACGCCGCCACCGGCGTCAACCAGCGCCACAGTTCGGCCCCGGGTCCCAAGAACAGCCCCGAGCCGGTCCCGGCAAAAAGACGCCGCGCGATTTTATCCGAGGGGCGACGCGGCGTCCATGACCGCAAATGTTTCTCCAAAGGATTCATCTCTTGCATACATTTTTCCTTTCAAACAAAGCCGCAACTTATTCAGCCCGTAGCGGTATCGTCCGGCGGCGGTATGGGGGGAAATGTCAAACAGGCGTCCGATGGCATCAAAAGTCATGCCATGCCAGATTTTCAAAACAATGACCTCACGCTGTTCGGACGGCAGCCCGGCCAGGCAGCGCATCGCCTCCCTTTCCGCCTCCGACGTATCCGTCCGCCTCTCGAACCACCGCGCCGACTCCAGTTCACGGGTCAGGCGACGCCACAGGCTGCGATGATAATTAAGCGCCCGGTTGCGGAAGGCGCGCAGGCAGTAATGTTCCGGCTCATCCGGCCGGTAATCCAATTGCAACAGGGCCACAAAAGTTTCCTGAAGGACATCTTCCGCCTCGTTGTGGCTCAATCCCAGAGCGCGACCATAAAGGATCAGGCCCGGCGCTTTTTGTTCATAAAGCGACTGACACCATCCGCTGTTAAAATTTGTTCCGTTCACGCGTCTGCCTACACCTGAATAGACCGCGTTTGACCCGGATTTGTATAAACTTTCTTATTTTTACGGCTTTCTTTAGGGGCTTCTGGAAGTAGAATGGGGACAATCATTGTGAACGTCATCCGCAAACTCAGAAGCTTTTTCCGAATGGGGACACCCCAGCCGCCGGAGGCGGGAACGGACTTTATCGAGATACATTCCCATTCGATGCCGATCCTCTACCGGCATCATGCCCGGGCCAGAAAGTACGTATTGCGTTTGTATGCCAACAAAACCGTGGTTGTCACCGTGCCGCGGGCGGGCAGCACGAGCTTCGCCCGGAAGTTTGTGGAGAGCCGCAAGAGCTGGCTGGAAAAGCAGTGGCTTATTTTGGAGACGCGGAACGTTCCGGCACAACTGCTGCGCCCCGGCATGAAAATTCTGTTTCGCGGCCAGCCGGTAGTCCTGTCGGTCCAACCGAGCGGAACGGACTGGCAGTTGCAATTTGGCGGAGAAACGGCGCCGCTGGCCAGGATGGATGGAAATCTGCGCCCGGCGCTGGAAGGGCATTTGCGAAAGCTGGCCAAAACCGAACTGGTTCCGCGCGCCTTGGAACTGGCGGGGACGCATCAGCTTGGAATCAAGCGGGTCGCCATCCGCAACCAAAGGAGCCGGTGGGGATCGTGTTCCCATAGCGGCACGATTTCACTGAATTGGCGGCTGATTCAATTGCCGTCCGAGGTGCGGGATTACATCATCCTGCATGAGTTGATGCATCTGCGCCAACTGAACCACTCGCCCCGGTTTTGGGCGGAAGTGGAAAAAGCCTGCCCGGCCTATCGCATGGCCGAGAACTGGCTGAAACAAAATTCCAGCCAGGTGGGATTTTAATTTCCCATGACCTCCGGCACACCCCAGGCCGAATCCTCTTCGCGGGGACAGTTCGAGCCGACGCGATGGTCAGTCGTGCTTTCGGCCCGGGCCAATAATTCGCCGGAATCAGACAACGCGCTCGAAACCCTTTGCCGCAATTACTGGCGGCCCCTTTATGCTTATAGCCGGCGCCAGGGTTTGAGCGCGCACGATGCGCAGGATATGACCCAGGCATTTTTCGCGCAATTGCTGGAAAAAAATTACCTGGCCGATGTTGTGCCGGACAAAGGGAAATTCCGCTCCTTCCTTCTCGCCGCGCTCAAACATTTCATGGCCAATGAGTGGCATAAAGTCCGCGCCCAAAAGCGGGGCGGCGGCAGAACCATTATTTCCTTGGATTACGATTTGGAGGAAAATTGTCCGCAATGGGCATCGGGCGAAATGAGTCCCGACGCTCTTTTTGACCGGCATTGGGCTTTGACGCTTCTGGACCGCACCCTGGTCCGCCTGGGCGGAGAATACAAGAACGAGGGAAAGGCGAATGTGTTCGAGCAATTGAAAAGCACGCTGACCGGCGGCGGCGAATCGGCGCCTTACGCGGACATCGCCCGGCGCTTGCAGTCAAGCGAAGGGGCGGTGAAGGTCGCGGCGCACCGGCTGCGGCGGCGCTACCGGGATTTGCTGCGCGCGGAAATTGCGGACACGGTGGACAGCCATGAAAAAGTCGAATCGGAACTAAGCCATTTGTTCGCGGCCTTGGGCGGCTGAAAAGAATTGCCGTAACCTTGGGCCGGATTTCCTTCTGTATAGGATGAAGGGCGGCTCTGGCTGCCGGCAAAAATAAAATATTATGCAAATAAATCCGGTTTTGGCGATTTTGGGATTGGGCCGCGAAGCATTGACAGCCTTTTTACCACTTCTTTTTGTCCTGCTAATGATAATTGTGCCGTTGGCAATCGTGACCTTCTTCGTCATGATTATAATTTGGTGGGCAAAGCGCAAACCAGCTACCAAAAACCCGCCTTCTGTTGCCAAGAAACTATGTTCCAACTGCGGCGGGGAGCTGGCGGCGGACGCCCCCCAAGGCATGTGTCCGAAATGCCTGATGAAAGCCGGTTTTGAAAGCCGCAGCAATGAACCGCCGCGCAATTCATTCAGCCCATCCCGGGAAGAAATTGCCAAGGCATTTCCGCAGCTTGAAATCATCGGCATCATCGGGCGCGGCGGCATGGGCACGGTTTACAAGGCGCGCCAGCCGCAGCTCGACCGGTTGGTGGCCCTGAAAATCCTCTCGGCGGACTTGAGCCGCGAACCCGCCTTCGCCGAAAGATTTTCGCGCGAAGCCAAAGCCCTGGCCCGGCTCAATCATCCGAACATCGTCACGGTTTATGATTTTGGCAAAAGCGGCGACTTCTACTTTTTAATGATGGAACTGGTGGACGGCCTGAGTCTTTGGCAAATGGAACAGGCCAAAAAGCCGCTGGCCCCGGAACAGGCTTTGGCCATCGTCCCGAAAATCTGCGAAGCCCTGCAATACGCGCACGACCAGGGCATCGTGCATCGCGACATCAAGCCGGCCAACATCCTTATTGACAAGGAAGGGCGGGTGAAAATCGCCGATTTCGGGCTGGCCATCCTTCTGAAGGATGCGCCCGGTCTGGGTTTGACCCAGGCGCAATCCGCCATGGGCACGCCCCATTACATGGCGCCTGAACAATGGGAAAAACCCCTCTCGGTCGATCATCGCGCGGACATTTTCTCCCTCGGCGTTGTGTTTTATGAAATGCTGACGGGCGAATTGCCCCTGGGCCGGTTCCCCCCCCCTTCGCGCAAGGTGCAGGTGGATGTGCGGCTGGATGAAGTCGTCCTGCGCGCGCTGGAAAAGGAACCGGACTTGCGCTACCAGCAAGCCAGTCAAGTGCAACTCGCGGTTGAAACAATCACCCGCCCCGCCTGACGGCTACAAAATGGAGCGCACCACGCCGCCGTCGGCGCGGAGAGCGGCGCCGTTGGTTGCGGAGGAAAGAGGGCTGGCCACGAACGCAACCATCGCCGCCACTTCGTCCGTGGTGGCAAACCGTTGCAAGAGCGAGCTGGGCCGGACGTTATGGAAAAATTCCTTTTCCACCGCCGCCGGAGTTTTCTTTCCTTCCCTGGCCATGCCGGCAATGAACCCTTCCACGCCCTCGGACCTTGTCGGGCCGGCCAAGACGGAATTGACCGTCACGCCGGTGCCGGCCGTGGTTTCGGCCATTCCGCGGGCCAGGGCGATCTACATGGTTTTGGTCACACCGTAGTGAATCATTTCCGCCGGAATATTCACGGCCGACTCGCTCGAAATGAAAATGATGCGCCCCCAATTTTTGGCCTTCATGCGCGGAAGGTAATGCCGCGACAACCGCATCCCGCTGAAAAAATTGGTTTCAATCATCGCCGTCCAGTCGGCATCGCTGATATTTTCAAAAGGCTTGGGAGCATAAACGCCGAGATTGTTGACCAGGACATCCACGTCGGGGAAACGTTTGATCGCATCGGCCGCGCCCCGGGCAGTGGCGAGATCGGCCGCCAGCGGTTCCAACGCGGCGGTGGGGAACGCTCCGCGAATCGCGGCCATGGCTTCCCTTACCCGTTTGTCGGAGCGGCCATTGACAATCACGCGCGCGCCTTCGCGAGCCAGGGCGCGGGCGATGGCCAACCCGATACCCGCGGTGGAACCAGAAACAAGCGCCAGTTTATTTTCGAGTTTAAGATTCATAAACCTCGTTCCAACCTAGAACGGTTGCGCCCTCCTGTCGAGGGGGGCGTTTACAAAATCTCCCCGGGAAAGCCCTGCTGGCGGAGGGCCTCGTAGAGGACGAGCGCGACGCAATTGGATAAATTGAGCGAACGGACGCCGGGGTGAAACATAGGGATGCGCAGCCAGCGGTCCCGGTAGCGCTCAATGAGCGATTTGGGCAGGCCGGCAGTTTCGCGTCCAAAAACCAGATAATCATCGGGCCGGTAATCGGCTTCGGCGTAATGGCGGGTTCCGCGGGATTCGACCAGCCAGAGCCGCGCGTCAGGCGGGAGCTGCTGTTGAAAGGCGGCCCAGCCCGGCCAGCGATGCCAGGTCAGATGCTCCCAATAATCCAAGCCGGCCCGCTTGAGCCGCTTATCGTCCAGCTCGAATCCGAACGGCTCGATCAAATGCAAGGTGGAACGGGTCGCCGCGCACAGCCGGGCGATGTTGCCCGTGTTCGGCGGAATTTCCGGCTCAAGCAAAACGACATTCATGTGTCAATAAAACACTTTCCACAAGACCAGCCCGTGAGCCGGAGCGGTCATGCCGGCCGCCCGGCGATCCTTGCGTTTCAAGATGGCGCTGATCGCCTCTGGGGCGATCTTCCCCTGCCCGGCCTGGGCAAGAGTGCCGACAATGCCCCTGCACATTTTGTAAAGAAAACCATCGCCTTCGATGATGAAAGTCAGAAGCGGCCCGCTACGCTTGATATCGCACCGGCGCAAGGTGCGGACGGTGGATTTCATTTCATAATTGCGGGTGGCGGCGAGGGATTTGAAATCATGTTTGCCGACGAACAATTTGGCGGCGGCGCGCATGGCGGGCAAATTCAGCGGACGCGCCACATGCCAGGCTTGATGGCGCAGGAGCGGGTTGAGGGCGGGACCGTTCCAGACCAGATAGCGGTATTGCTTGCCCTTGGCGTCAAATCGGGCGTCGAAATCGGGCGGGCAGCGGCGCACGGACATGACGCGGATGTCGGCGGGAAGATGGGCGTTGAAAGCGAGGGCCATTTTGAGAACCGTCATCTTGACGGGAGCGCCGGGAATTTCCACCTGGGCAACCATGCCAAGAGCATGAACCCCGGCGTCGGTGCGGCTGGAACTGTGCAGGCGGGAGGCGCCGGGGAATATTTTGGCGATGGCCTCCTCGACCCGCTGCTGGACGCCAATACCGGTGGCCTGGACCTGCCAGCCAGCGTAGCTGGCGCCGTCGTAAGCGATGATCAGCTTGAATTTCACAGGCTGCGGCTGTCAAGATAACTTTGGAGGAGAAGAGCGGCGGCGGTCTGGTCCACGCGCTGGCGGCGTTTGTCGCGGCGCAGGCCGGCTTCGATCAGGCAGCGGTTGGCCTGGACGGAAGTCAGGCGTTCATCCCAGGTTTTCACAGGGACGGTAAACACCGTTTTCAGGGCGGCCACAAATTCCCGCGCTTTTTCGGCGGCGGGGCCGTAAGTGCCATTCATGTTGCGGGGCAGGCCGACCAGGATTTCGCCGACTTCCTTTTTGTCAATAATATCCTTGAGCAGGACCATGAAATCGGCCAGCGGTTCGGCGGGCAGATATTGGAGCGGCAGGGCGATCATGCCCAGTTCGTCACTGATGGCAACGCCGATGCGTTTGCTGCCGTGGTCAAGAGCGAGGATGCGCATAAAAAGCCTTATAGTGTTTTCAGAACCCTGGCGGCGGCGGCCACCGTTTTGTCGATGTCGGCAGGAGCATGGGCGGTGGAGAGGAAGCCGGCCTCGAATTGCGATGGCGCGATGTAAATGCCCTCGCGCAACATGCCGTGGAAATATCCGGCAAAGCGGGCGCGGTCGCTCTTCATGGCGTCGGCCAGGTTATGCACCGGCTGGCTGGTGAAGTAAGCGCAGAACATGGAACCGATGCGGTTGAATTGAACGGGGACATGGGCCGCCTGGGCGGCGTTTTTCAAACCTTTTTCCAGGGCCGCGCCGGAATTTTCGAGTTTGGCGTAGGCGTTGGTGGAAGACAGCTCGCGGAGGGCGGCCAGACCGGCGGCCATGGCGAGCGGATTGCCACTAAGCGTGCCGGCCTGATAAACCGGTCCCAACGGAGCGATGAGATCCATGATTTCAGCCCGACCGCCAAAAGCGCCGACCGGCAGACCTCCGCCGATGATTTTTCCAAAACAACTCAGGTCCGGACGGATGCCGAATCGGGCCTGCGCCCCGCCCAAGGCCAGACGGAACCCGGTCATGACCTCGTCGAAAATAAGCAAAGCGCCGTTGGCCGTTGTAATCTCGCGCAGAAATTCGAGGAAGCCGGGTTTGGGAAGGTAAAGCCCGGCATTGCCCGGCACAGGCTCAACAATAATGCCGGCGACCTGTTGCGGATTGGCGGCAAAAGCGGCGCGCACGGCGTCGGGGTCGTTGAACGGGACGACGATGGTGTGTTCGGTAAAAGATGCCGGCACACCGGCGCTGTCCGGATGGCCAAAGGTCAGCGCGCCTGAACCAGCCTTGACCAAAAGGGAGTCGGCGTGGCCGTGATAGCAACCGTCGAACTTGATTATTTTATCGCGCTTGGCGAAACCGCGAGCCAGGCGGATGGCGGACATGCAGGCTTCGGTTCCGGAATTGCACATCCTGACCTTCTCCAGGCCGGGCACCGCCGCGCAAACCGTCCGGGCCATTTCGACCTCGAATGGATTTGGGATGCCGAAGCTGGTGCCGTGGTCGGCGGCATTTTTGATCGCCGCAATGATTTTGGGATGGGCATGGCCCAGAATCGCCGGCCCCCAGGTGCCGACGTAATCAATCAAATCATTGCCATCAACGTCAATGACGTGCGCGCCCCTGGCCTCGCAGACAAAAAACGGCTGGCCGCCGACGCCCCGAAACGCCCGCACCGGGGAATTGACGCCGCCGGGCATATAACGGAGCGCCTCGGTAAACAGCGCTTCAGACTTGGCATGAGTCACCATAAGAAATGATTGTGGGCGGAAACGCGCCGAAATCCAGCCGATAGTGCCAAAGGCTGAGGATGTCGCGGCGGCAAAGTTCCGGCCTGCCCAACCGGGGCCGGTCAGATTTGGGAGGCGGGGGTGCGCTTGAGAAAGATGCTGATGACGCGGGAGACGTTGTCTTTATACTGGGGGTCGGTGCTTAGCGTTTTCCAAACGGCGGAGCCAGAGAACGCGTCCCAATGTTTTTTATGCTCGGCCCGATCTGCGCCGGACACCATGTAAGTAAGGTTGGGCATTTGGGAACCGACAAGCGTCTGGGAGAAAAAGACCGGGCACAACCCGGATTCCTGCATCAGGGGCACTTCGCCGCTATTGAACATTTTAACCTTGTTGATGCCTTTCCCTTCGCTGGGACTTTGATAGGTGCGGAGTTCAAAAATCCACGGCTTCTTTTCGGCCAACGACGGCGGCACGGCCAGTTTTTTCATGCTGTCGAAAGCCACGTTGAGGGAACATTCAATCCGCTCGTAAGCGGGGCTGGATTTGGGCAGGGATAGATATTGGGCGGCGGCGGTCTGGTAAACAGCATCAGCCGCGAGTTGGGCCGGGATGGCGGCGAACATCTCAAGCGAGTCGCACGGGATGAGGACGTAGATTTTGTTGGTGGGAGAATCCTGCAATTCAGTGAACACGCCCACAGACTGAATGCCCATGCGGTTATAGGCCGGGACAGCGGCGTCCTGCCAGTAGTCGGTGACGAGTTTTTGCTGCAGTTCCGTTTTGGTGGTGTAAACGCGCAATTCGTAATATTGCGGGCGCCCGGAATCCGCCGCCGCGACGCGGACAGGAAGGCCGGCCAGCGCGACCGTGCCGGCGATGGCGGCCAGTTTAAGGGCAATGCGAATGAAAGTTTTTGAGTTCATGGGACGATGTGTATTTTAGGTGTGATAACGGTTAATTGTTAATCCTCGCGGTAGCGCTGGGCGATGGGGTAGCGGCGGCCGACGCCGAAGGCTTTGGTGGTCACTTTCAAGCCGGGGGCGGCCTGACGGCGCTTGTATTCGTTGATGTCAATCAAACGAATGACCTGTCTGACGGCGGCGGTCGGAAAACCTAGCTTTATAATCTCACTGGGAGAACGGCCTTGCACAACGTAATGGTCCAGGATGGCATCAAGAATCTCGTAGGGAGGGAGGCTGTCCTGATCGGTTTGGTTGGGGCGCAATTCGGCCGAGGGAGGTTTGGTAATGGAAGATTGCGGGATGATTTCGTGGTCGCGGTTGATCCAGCGGGCAAGGCGATAGACCAAGGTTTTTGGAATGTCGCTGATCACGGCCAGGCCGCCGCACATGTCGCCATAAAGGGTGCAGTAGCCGACGGCAATTTCGCTCTTGTTGCCGGTAGTCAATAAAAGGGAGCCGAACTTGTTGGAAAGAGCCATGAGGATCACGCCGCGCAGCCGGGCTTGCAGATTTTCCTCGGCGGTGTCTTCGGGGCGTCCGGCAAAAAGGGGTTGCAATTGTTGTTTGACCGATTCAAACGGCGATTGAATGGGAACGACGTCGTAGGAAATACCCAGATGCGCGGACAGAACACGGGCGTCGTCCAAGCTGCCTTGGGATGAGAATTGCGACGGGAGCGAAATGCCGCGGACATGCTCCGGCCCCAAAGCGGCGACGGCAAGACAGGCGACGACAGCGGAATCAATGCCGCCGCTCAGTCCAAGCACGGCCGATTTGAATCCGCATTTGTGAAAGTAATCGCGCAAGCCGAGAACCAAGGCGTTGCAAACGTTCTCCTCATCAGGAACAGCCGGGGTGGAAATGGGCAGGCTCGTTTCGGTGTCGGCCACAACGAAATCCTCCTCGAACGCCTTGGCTTTGGCGATCAACTGGCCGGCGGCGTTGAAAATCAAACTTCCGCCGTCAAACACAATTTCGTCGTTGCCGCCGACAAGATTGCAGAAAGCGATAGGGCGGCGCGATTTGCGGGCGAGACTGGCAAGCATGTCGTGGCGCACCCTCTCCTTGCCGACGCACCAGGGCGAGGCAGAGATGTTGAAAAGACATTCGACATCGGCGGCCAGGAGGCTGGCAACGGGGTCGTGGCGGTAGCGGCGGTGCGGCCAAAAATCCTCGTCGTTCCAAATATCCTCGCAGATGGTGAGGCCGCAGGAAAAGGAACCGATGGCGATGGGAGAATTTTCCCGGGCGGGTTCAAAATAGCGATCCTCGTCGAAGACATCGTAAGTGGGCAACAAGGATTTCACGCGCGTTGAGATTATTTTTCCCCCCTGCAAAACGGCGGCTTCGTTGGTGACTTCGCGTCCGGGCGGGTTTTTATTCTGGCCGACGAAACCGACAATCATGGCGGCGGGGCCGCTGGCCCGGGCAAGCCGGTCAAGCGCGGCAAGATTGTTGGCCACGAAACTTTTTTGCAGGAGAAGGTCGCGCGGCGGATAGCCGGTGACGGCCAACTCCGGAAACAAGACGACGTCGGCCTTCTGGTCGAGGGCGCGCTGATAGCAGCGGAGGATTTTGGCCTCGTTGCCCGCCAGGTCGCCGACGGTGGTATTGATTTGAGCCAGGGCGATTTTCATGTCAGTGCTGAAAACAGCGCGGGTCAGGGACGGCGTTTGGTGAAGGTCTCGTGCAAGCTGCCATATTCACTGCGAATCAGGGTGCCAGTGGCGATATGATGGCGCTGAAACCAGCCCTGATTAACTTCGAGAACGTATAGGATGTTGTTGGAGCCGGCGGTGACGGCGTTGGTATCCTGCGGTTGCAAATCATGAATTTCCTGAATGATTCCGTCGGGATCGATGTAGGCGGCGGAGAGCGGGAGGATGGTGTTCTTCATCCAAAAGGAAGCGCGGAAAGGCCTGGGGAACACAAACAACATGGCGGTGTTTTCGGGCATGTTGGTGCGAAACATCATGCCGGTTTCCGACTGGATGGGCGTCAAGGCGAGTTCGGTCTCCAACTCTTCGGATCCCATCCAGAGGCGGATGGTCTGGAGCTTCGACTGAGCGCTTGTGGGGAAGACATGCTGGGCAGGCTGGCCGGGCATCTGGGCGGTGGGCGTCGATGATTTCTTTTCGCACCCGACAAAAAGACCGGCTGCGCACAACAAAGCGAGGGCAATCCATCTCATGCCCCAAGAATGTGGGAAGGGAGAGGCAATTTCAATGAAACTATTCATTACAAGTAGGGCAGCGGCACGCAATAGTGCCACAGCCACGCCACGTTTTGATTGCCAAACCAGTTCCCCCAATCATCCCGATGCCGCCCATACTGGCTCGTGCCGGCTTGAAGGTCAAATTCCCCGGTGTCCGGCCGAAAACGCAGGTCACAGCCCCCCATCATGGTTGTCTGACCGCCCGCATACGACCGGATACGCCCTCCGCTGTCGCCGTTGGCCGCGTAAAGCCAATTGTCCAGCCCGTAATCGAACCCGTTGACCCGATGCTGCGGATTGCCCGGATTGAACCCGGATAAAATCGTCTTCCGCACGTTTGCCTTGCCTGTGCCGTCCGTGCTTTCGGCGTAAAAGATTTCACCACCGGCGCTGACCATGACGCCATTCCGCCAGGGACATATGCCGTTGGGATAGTCCAACCCATCCAAAAAGACCACCGCCTTGTCATAAACGCCGTCGCCGTGGGTGTCTTCGAGAGCGACAATTCTGCCACTGCCTCCCCCGGTTCGATTGAGAAGGCGGGAATATCTCAGGCCATAATCAACGCCATGTTCCGCCCTGTTCGTCATGAACACATTGGTGGCAGTGGACGGGTAATCCCGCATTTCCACCACCCAAAGCCTTCCATCCGCCCCCCACTCAAACGCAACCGGGCTTTCGATCAGCGGTTCGCACGCCACAATCTCGGCCTTGAAACCTGCGGGAATGTGGACGCAACCCAACGATTCCGAAGGAGATCTGGCTAAGGGTTGATTGTCCAAGGCTTCTCCACAACACATAAAAATACCGAGGAACCACAAGCCGACAAAACACATGCGACTCATACATTTTACTTACTTACCACCAATTCTCGGATCAACCCTTTTGGTGACAGATCATTTTTGGATGCTTGATTCGCAATTGCCGAGACACGGTCCAAATCTCGCTTCGACCCGTTTGCATCCGCAAGCCCAAAATGCCAAAGCCCAGGGACTGCCCCATTTGACTGCCTTGAGTCAACTAAAGACATCATATAGTCAAGGACCGCTTCCTTTACGCGGAAGCTCAGGCGCATACGTTCCTCCGGCTTGAGTTCCTTGACTCTCATGGGGTTCAAATGCATGCAATCACACACCGCCCTGAGAGCCTGTTTGAAAAGTCAGTATTTCTCAGCCGAGACGTTTGAGCATA
>CAZLEE010000038.1:0-18506 GCA_964558455.1 uncultured Verrucomicrobiota bacterium
GCCTACGGTATCGCCCGATTGAAGACCGACGGTTTTCTGGACACGACTTTCAACACCGGCACCGGCCTCAATGACAACGGTTATATTTCGGCCGTGGTTATTGACTCAAGCGGCCGGGTGATCATCGGCGGCGGGTTTGCCTCATTCAACAACAATAACACAGTCAACAATATCGCGAGGCTTAATTACGACGGGTCGGTCGATACCACCTTTAATATCGGGGTTGGTTTTAACGGCCCGGTGTCGTCGCTGGCGCTTGATACCAACGGTAATATTCTTGTGGGAGGCGACTTCACTTCCTTCAATACGACCAACTGCAATTACATCGCGCGATTGCTGCCCACCGGCGGACTGGATCAGACGTTTCTTCCCAACACAGGCAATGGCAATTCCAGCATCGGGGCGGATGCGGTCGTGAACTCGGTGGCTTTGGATTCCAGCGGCAACGTTGTCTTGGGCGGCGGATTCCATCACGTCGATGGTTCCATAGAGAACTATGTGGCCCGATTGCTGCCCAGCGGCGCAGTGGATACGAGCTTTAATCCCCAGATAGGCCCGAACAACGTTGTTAACAGCGTGGCCGTGACCGCAAACAATGAAATTGTCATCGGGGGAAGTTTCCAAAACTACAATCTGGTTAGCAGCCCCTCCATTGCTCTTATCGCCACCAACGGGGTGCTTGATACCGGGTTCAATCCTGGTCTCGGCTTCAACGGTCCGGTTTATAGCGTGGTTGTCCAGCCTGACGGCAATATTTTAGTCGGCGGTCAATTCACGAGTTTCAACACCACCCGGCGCATTGGGTTGGCGCGTCTCCTGCCGCAGGGCTGGCTGGACACCAGCTTCATGGACACGGCTTACAATCAATTTGCCGGCTTCATTAACGACTATTTCATAGACCCTCCCAACACGGTATATGCCATGGCGTTGCAAGCCGACGGGAACGTTGTTGTGGGCGGTTCATTCAGCCAGGTCGGTGGAGGCTCCACCCGCGATGATGTTCACCAACGGGTCAATGTGGCCAGGATCATTGGCGCCTCGACGGTGGGCTATGGCGCAGCCACTTCAACTTACGAACCCGGCGGGATAGGCAACTGCCCCGGCAATGTCACGTTCACGCAAAATCCTTACGAAGCGCTTGATACCCAGACTGGTCTTTATATTACCATCCAGCGCACCAACGGCAGCCTGGGGCCGGCAAAGCTTACCTTGGGCACCAACACACTGGCGCCCGGTTCGGGGGCAGCCACTGCGGCGGACTTTGGGTTGGGTGTAGCTGTGGCCGAATACGATGACCTTTGGGATTTAACCAAGAATCCCAACGCCGGCAGTTATGGCTGGCGGAAAAGCGATGGCTATTACGGTTTTAATAATTCGGTTCAGCCGAAGGGCGATAACGGAAATTCCGGGTTGGATTTGTTAATCCACAACGATCTGACGGCCAACCAGAATCTTTATGCCAATCTTTCCCTGCTGAACCTCAATTCCTACGGTCTTTTGACCCTCGGCGGCGTGGTCATTCCCACCGGCCCCGCTTTGGGGGTGCCGGGAACCAAGTTGGAGATTCTGGATAACAACCTGCCCATAGGAGTGGTGGGTTACAGCATGACCAACTACACCACGGTGAACACTTCCAGCAACATTACTATTACTGTGCTGCGGACCAACGGCAGTTCGGGGAATATCTCGGTTTATTATTGGACCAAGGATGGAACGGCTCGTGTTGCCGCCGGCGATTATACACCCGCATTTGGGAAGCTGCCCTTCGGTCCCGGAGTGACCTCGCAGACGTTCACGGTGTCGATTGGTAACTTCACGACCGTGCAACCCACCAAGTACTTCAACCTTTATTTCAGCAACGCCGCCCCGACCAACATCCTGGCTCCCAGCTATCTGCCCACCAATTCCGTGGTCACGATCTTTGACGGGAACTTCACTCCCGGCCACCTGTGCTTCACCTTTACCGGATACAGCGTGACGAAGGGCGGGCAGGCGACGGTGGGCGTCCAGCGGAAAGGCGGGGTGCTGGGACAATTGCAGGTGCAATGCGGCACCAGCGACGGCACCGGCGTCAATGGAGTCAACTACATCGGCGTCACCAACACGCTCTTTTGGACCAATCAGGATGTGGGCGTCAAGACCGTGACCTTCCAGACCTTGCAAGACAACACGGTGGAAGGGGCGAGGACGGTGAACGTGAGTTTGTTTGGGGCGACCAACATTGGGGCCACCAGCAGCAACAATTTGATCCTGGCGTCGCCCAGCAACGCTGTGGTGACCATTGCCGACAGCGACTTCTACGGCGCGCTCAACTTTGTGACGCCGAACTTCAATGTTTTGCAGAGCGCCGGCCAGGCCCTGATCACGGTCAATCGCACCAGCGGCACAACGGGCACCCTTACGGTCAATTATACCGTTTTCAGCGACACCAACGCTGCGTTGCCCTACCAACCGGCCATAGCGGGAACGAATTTTGGCCAGACGAACGGAACCCTGACCTTTGGGGCGGGGGTCACCAGCCAGAGTTTTGGTGTGCCGATTTATTACACGCCGGCCGAGGCCAGCCCGGCCAACCGCATGGTCACATTGGAACTTTTTAACGGCAGCCCTGCCGCGATGACCAACCAGACCCCGTTGCCCATCTTTGCCACCCTGACTATTTTGGACAACCAATTGGTTCTGGATCCGGCTGGCAATGTCGATATGCCGGCCTTGGCTCAGTCCGGCGCCGGTTTTAATTCCGATGTCCTGTCTCTCGCCCTGCAGCCCAATGGCAGCGTGCTGGCGGGCGGTGACTTCACATTCTTTAATCAATATCCTTTCGACTTCGCGGCCCGGCTCAATTCCGACGCCTCATTTGACAACACTTTTGCGTTTTTCAATCAGGCGGGTGCCAATGCCTCCGTCAGTCAAATCTTGAGCCAGCCGCCAAACAGCACCCAGACCAATGGGTCAGTCATGATCGTGGGATCTTTCACCCAGGTTGACAGCGTCAACCGCAATAGTATTGCCCGCCTGAATCTGGACGGGTCGCTGGATGAAACGTTTGATCCGGGCGCGGGCGCCAACGGCCCGATTTACACCCTCGCCGACATCTATCTGCCGGCGGCATTGTCCAATCAGGCGCCTACCCTTGCTTACTACGTCGCCGGCAATTTCGCTGATTATAACGGCACGGCCTGCGGCGCCATTGCGCGTGTCAATGGATCAACGAATTCGCCCGGCCATCAAGGCACTCTCGATCCCAACTTCAATGTCGGACAGGGTGTGACCGGTAGTAATGGCATCATTTGGGCCATGGGCGTGCAGCCCAATAACCAGGTGGTGTTGGGGGGCGACTTCACCTCCTTCAATGGCACGACCTACAATCATTTGATCCGGCTTAACGTTGATGGTTCCGTGGATGCGAGTTTCGTTGCGGGCACGGAATCCGATCCGTCCGGCTCCGTTCGCGCCATTGCCATCCAACCCGACGGCAGGATTCTCATTGGCGGATTGTTCACCAATGTCAACGGCAGCAATTATAATTATCTGGCCCGGCTCAATTCGGACGGGACTCTCGACACGAATTTCAATGTCGGCGTCGGCGGGAACAACTACGTTTTGGCCATTGCCCTTGATTCCCAGCAAAGAATTCTGGTGGGAGGCACTTTCTCCAGGTTCAGTGGTGTCACCCGGAACGGCATCACGCGCCTCAATCCCGATGGCACGGTTGATCCGACCATCAATTTTCAAACTGGCGCGGACGGGGGCTACGTGGACGCGATCGCCATTCAGACCAACGATGAGATTGATGTTGGCGGCGGGTTTACCAACTTTGAAGGAGTTACTGCGGACAACTTCGTCCGGCTTTACGGCGGGGCAAATTTCGGTGAAGGCACCATCCAGTTCACTGAACAGGTGTATGGCGTGTTGCAAAATGGTTCAAATGCGGTCATCGCGTTGCAGCGGCTTGGGGGCGAAGGCACCACGGCTCTGCCCACGGTTAGCGTCGTCTTCTCAACTTCGGACGGCACGGCTGTGGCCGGGACGGATTATGTGGGCGTTACGAACACGGTCACGTTCCCGTTCGGGGAAACCTTCGAGACTGTGACCATTCCGATCATTAATAATTCCGTGGTGAGCGGCAACAAGACATTGAATCTCAATCTTTCCAGTCCGCTTTATGCCAGCATCGGAGTGCAGGCATCGTCCGAGCTGATTATCACCAACATCAACACGGCCATCAATTTCTCGGCTCAATCCTATTCGTTTGACGCCAACGTGCCCGGAGGCAACGCCATTATCCCGGTCGAAAGAATCGGCGACACCAACACCGTGGCGTCGATCACCGTCTATACCGGAACCAACGGCGACGCCACGCCTAATGTCACTTACATTCCCCAGACCAATGTTCTGACGTTCAATCCCGGGGTGACGAATATTGATTTCCTTATCCCCCTGCTGAAGGCGACCAGCGTGTTTGATCCGCAAACGGTTGACTTGGAGATGACGGGTGCCTCCAACGCCTTCCTCGGCTCGCCCAGCAGCGCCACGTTGAACATCGCGAACATTTATTCAAATTCCGGGGTTGTGTCTTTCTTGCAGACCAATTACGTGGTCAGCGAGGGAGTCACCAATGCGTCCATTGAGATTTACCGGACCAACGGCAACGCCGGCGCGCTGACGGTGACGTTCACGGCCACAAATGGCAGCGCGGTTTCCGGCGTGAACTATTTGCCCATCCAGACAAACATCACATTCGGGAGCGGTTCCTACGGTCCCTTGTTCGTTTCCGTTCCGGTGATTCAGCAGGCGCTGGCCGGCCCCAACACGGTTGTTGACATGTACCTGTCCAATGCCACTGACAATAATTCCTCGGTCCCGCCGGGCATCGGGATTGGGTTGGCGACGCTTACCATTCTTAACGATATCGAGAACTTCAACTTTTCCGAATCGGCGGCCAGTGTCAATGAAGGCGCCGGCACGGTGACCATTGACGTTCAGCGCACCGGCCCGTCATTCAATTCTGCTTCGGTGAGTTATAGCACCTATACTCCGCCCAACGTGACCGAGGCTGCCGGCTATGCCGTGCCTTATGTGGATTATCTGCCGGCGTCCGGCACCTTGAACTTCACCTCTAATGAAACGTTTGCCACTTTCCCGGTGACAATCCTTCAAAACAGCGCGGTCAATCCGCCGCTGACATTCCAGGTTGTGCTAAACAACCCCTTGCCGGCGGGCGTCCAAGTCGGGGTTCCCGCAACCGAGTCTATCAACATTTTGTGCAACGTGACCGGGTTTGACTTCCCGACCAATGCCTATTCCGTGGCGGAAAATGGCAGTAATCTTGTTGTCTGGGTCATGCGGACGAACAGCGATACCGGAACGGCCTCCGTCCAATACTTCACCAGCGATGGCACTGCGGTGAGCCAGACGGACTATCTGGCCACCAACGGCACGCTTATTTTCACCAACGGACAGACTTCGAACAGCTTCACTGTGCCGATCCTCAATCCGAATTTGGTCGAGAATAACAAGCAGTTCAATCTCACGCTGACCAATGCCCAGGTCATTTCCACCGCCAATGTCGGTTTCACCAATGCCTACGTCGTGTCGCCTTCCAACGCGGTGGTGACCATCACCAACGTTTTGACGGGCGTCAGCTTTGGCGCGGCGAGCTTCACGGTCAGCGAATGTGGCGTGCAGGCCAATATCCCGGTGCTCCTTATCGGGGCGACCAATAATCTGGTCACGGTCAACTTCGCCACTTCGGACGGCTCCGGTGTGGCTGGCATTAATTACTTCCCGACCAACATCCCGATCACTTTCCAACCCGGACAGACTTCGACCAACGTCGTCGTGGAGGTGATTAATAATCACATTATCGGGCCTGACCACACGGTGAATTTGACCTTGTCGGATGCCTTGGGCGCCCAACTCCTCACTCCGAGCACAGCCATACTGACCATTCAGGAATGCAACGGCGCTTATATTGTCAAATCCGGCACGGCGTTCGTGTCGGGCAACCTGTATCCGGCCGGCGTGATTATGCCTAACGAAACCGTGACGGTTCTCTTGGGCTTGCGCGACGTGGCGGGCTTCAACACGTCCAATCTGGTGGCGACGATGCTGGTTACTAATGGCTTGACCAATGTGAGCGCCGCGCAGAATTATGGGGTGCTGATAACCAACGGGCCGACCGTTGCCCGTCCGTTTACCTTTACGACCATCGGGACCAATGGCCAGAATATCTCCGCCACTCTGACGTTGCGGGATGGTTCCGAAGTCTATTCAAACGTCTCCTTCGGCTTCACCATGGGTGGCAGTGTCACAACATTTACCACCAATGAAACGCTGTTGCTCTTTGGAAGCAATAACCCGCCCAGCAAGGCGTCCAGCACCAACGCTCCCAACTACGGCTATCCGTCCACCATCACGGTCGCGGGTATTTCCGGCAACGTGACCGCCGTCACCGCCTCGCTTAATAATTTTGGCCATACCTATCCCAGCGATGTTGCTGTGGCCTTGGAATCGCCCACCGGTCAGACTTCTTACCTGATGGCTGATTGTGGCGGAACAAATAGTGTGGGGCATTTGACTCTGACCTTCTCCAACGGCGCGCCCAATTCCTTGCCGCAATTGTCCGCCCTTACCAGCGGAACATATCTGCCCACGACCTATGCCGACCCCTTGCTGCCTCCCGCGACCGGCACGCAAAAAATGGGGCCGTTTGCCACCACCATGACCAACTTTGTCGGCCAATCGCCCAACGGCGTCTGGTCATTGTTTGTCGGGGATGAAGAACAGTTGGACAGCGGTTACATCAGCAACGGCTGGAGCTTGGGCATCAGCACGGGTGTTCCGATTGAGGAGGATTCGGACTTGGAAATGGTGATGCTCACCACGCCGTCGTCCTCGACCATCAGCAATCAACTGGTTTATACCATCAGCGTTACAAACTACGGCCCCGCCGTTGCAACCAATGTCGTGGTCACAGACACGCTCCCATTGAACGTGACCGTTCTGACCAATGGTTCCAGTTACAGCTTATCCACCAACAATGTCCTGGTGTATTCCGCAGGCACGCTGGCCGTCAGCAATGGCTTCGCCTTCAGCGTCACCGTGGTTCCCAACGTTCTGGGTTATATCACCAATATCGCCGTGGCCAGCGCCAACCAGCCTGACCCGAATTCCAATAACGTGCAATCCAGCGTCTCCCTGGTTGGTCCCCAGGTCGCCGATGTGGGTGTGACCCTTTCCGGCACTCCCAATCCCGTGTTGGACGGCGCCACCATCACTTACGTTGTTGTTGTGACCAATAACGGCCCGTCATTGGCTCCCGGTGTCACGGCGGTCGATACGTTGCCGACAGGATTCCGGCCAAGCGCAATCACCCCGACGCAGGGCGTGGCCAGCAATGTCAACGGCACCATCACTTGGAGCGTTGGAACTTTGGGGAGTCTTTCCAACACCACGGCCTCCCTTACCATTGTCGCGGGGGTGAGTCTCCCTGAAAGCAGCCTGCCGGCGGCGAGTTTGAACAGTGTCACGGTCAGTTCCCAAGTGTATGACCCGTCGAAGTTGAATAACTACGCCGCAGTCAAAACCCAAGTGGATCCGGCTGTTATTTCCGTGGTGCAGAGCGGCAGCGCTTACACTTTGTCCTGGCCCGCCAACGGCATCAGTGTCCTGCAGGGTTCTGTGATCCTGCCGCCAACGTGGGTAACCATAGCAAGTTCGAGCGTGGTTCCGCAGGTGGTGGCCGGGGTGACCAACAACACGTATGCCATTCCTGGAACCAATGGTTATCACTTCTTCCGATTGATGTCCCAACTGCCTTGATTTAATAGCAAACCAATGAAACGACGTTTTAATCGACCGGGCAAAGCGGCTTTGGCCGCGCTTTGCTCGGCGGCGCTCCTATTTCTGCCGGCGCGGCAGATTCACGCGGCAGGAACCCAGGTTATTTCCGGTCATGTGCCGGAGGCAATTGCCCGCTTTAAGTTACAATCTGTCGGGCACTTCAATGGCACCAACCATTTGAAACTGGCCATCGGCCTGCCCTTGCGCGACAAAGCGGGGTTGACCAATTTGCTGCGGCAAATCAGCGATCCGGCCAGCCCGAACTACCACCATTACCTGACGCCGGCCGCGTTCGCGGAACGGTTTGGCCCGACCGTGGCCGATTACAAGGCCCTGATTGCCTTTGCCAACTCGAACAAGTTGATCGTCACGGGGACCCATCCCAATCGGACTTTGCTTGACATCGAGGCGCCGGCGGCTGACCTCGAGAAGGTACTTCATGTCACCTTCCAGGTTTACCAGCATCCGGTCGAAAACCGCACGTTTTATGCGCCCAGCGCCGAGCCGTCCATCGACCTGTCTGTTCCGGTGCTGCGCATCAATGGGTTGGATAATTTCCAATTGCCCCGGCCCATGATGATCAAGAAAGCTTCCGCGACCAATCAGTCGGGGGCAAAACCCGCGCTGGGTTCCGGCCCGGGCGGCACTTATCTGGGGTATGATTTTCGGGCGGCCTACGTGCCAGGTGTGACGTTGACCGGGACCGGCCAGACGGTCGGGCTTTTGGAATTGGATTCCGGTTTTTACCAAAGCGACATTACGTCTTATGAGAACCAGGCCGGTTTGCCGAACGTGCCGGTCAGCGCGGTATTGCTGGACGGATACAACGGAGGGCCAGGCGGCGGCAATGACGAGGTATCATTGGACATAGAAATGGCGATTTCCATGGCGCCCGGACTGAGCCATGTGATCGTTTATGAAGGGGACGTGCCCGATGATATTTTGAACAGGATGGCCACTGATGATGTGGCCAAGCAAATTAGCGCTTCCTGGACTTATTCCACTGACGCCACTTCAGACCAGATTTTCCTGCAATATGCCGCGCAAGGACAGTCATTCTTCAATGCGTCCGGAGATGGAGATGCTTACGTGGGAGCGATTGCCCCCCCATGCGATGATCCAAATATCACCATCGTCGGCGGGACGACTCTTTCAACCGCCGGTCCGGGCGGAGCTTGGACTTCGGAGCAGGTTTGGAATTGGGGCTTTGATCCACCCGGCGGCAACCCCACACAAAACAACTATACGGGAAGTGGCGGCGGCATCAGCACCACGGTTCCAATTCCGTACTGGCAGCTTGGCATCAACATGACGACCAACTTGGGTTCGACCACGATGCGGAATTTGCCGGATGTGGCCCTGACTGCGGATAACATTTGGGTTCTTTTCGGTGACGGTCAAGGGGGTGGTATGGGGGGCACCAGCGCGGCTGCGCCATTATGGGCCGGCTTCTGCGCCTTGGTGAATCAACAAGCCTCCGCCAACGGCGAATCAACCCAGGGCTTCCTTAATCCCGCCCTGTACGCGATTGGCAAGAGCAACATTTACACGGCTTGTTTCCACGATACGGTGCTGGGCAGCAATACTTGGCCGGGCAGCCCCACCCAATTCTACGCTGTTCCCGGTTACGACTTGGCCACCGGTTGGGGAACGCCCAACGGCAGCAATTTGATCAACACCTTGGCGCCGGTCTCGCTGACGCCGGTTCTGACGGTGTTTACCAATATCATCTCCGGCGGCAATGGCAATGGGGTGATTGATTTTGACGAGTGCAACAATCTGACCATTATTCTCACCAATCAAAGCCAGATCGCCGCCACCGGCGTGCAGGTTTCGCTCATCTCGACCACCCCGGATGCCATCATTGCCCAGGGAAATTCAGCTTATCCCAATATCTATGGCGGCGGCGCTGCGGCCAACTCAAGCTTGTTTACCTTGAGCACGGAACCCAGCTTTATTTGCGGCACGCCCGTGAATTTGATCATGATTGTGAAATCGGATCAAGGCGTCGAAACCAATTACATTACTCTGCCCTCCGGCGTTTTGGGACCTCCGGACAGTTTTACCAATTCCATTCCGATGCTCATTCCGACAAACGGTTATCCGTTGAATTCGCCCATTCAGGTTTCGAATTTGCAGTCCCTCGGGGAGGTTACTGTTTCGGTCCATTTGCAGACGGCGTTTGACGTTGGGCTGATCCTGACATTGGTTGCGCCGAATGGAACCAACATCGTGTTGTCAGAATACAATGGCGGCTTGGGCGCAAATTACGGGACGAGTTGCTCTGCAAGTGGGGAAACTATTTTTGACGACAACGCTTCCACCCCGATTGTGAATGGCACGGCGCCGTTTGTCGGTTCCTTTATGCCTGAACAGCCCCTTTCTACTTTCAAACTTCTGAGCGGAACAAATCTTAATGGCATTTGGAGCCTTCAGGTCGCGGATGAAATCCCGGGACAAACCGCGATTTTGGATTGTTGGTCCTTGAACATTTCTCCGGAAGTCTGCGTTGATGGCGGCGGCCAATGCCCCGGGGCCGATCTCTCGCTGGCCATGTCCGCCAGCCCCAGTTCTGTTTTTGAATCCAGCAATTTGGTTTACACTTTTACCGTGTCCAATGCCGGACCCAGCACTGCGGATAACGTTCTGATCAGTCAAACTCTCCCGCCGGGAGTCAACTTCGTTATGGCGACCAATTATCCGGTGACGGTCAGCCAGGTCGGTTCGAATCTCAATATCATCATGGGAACGCTGCCCGTTTACGGCACAGCCGTTGTCGATGTGGTGACGGTTCCGACCATTCCTGGTTTTATTACCAGCACTGCGGCGGTCAGTTCCCAGGAACCCGACCCGAATCCGGCCAACAATTCCGCTTCGGCCAGCACGTTTGTGACACAACTGACGGCCGATGTCGGCGTTACCATGACCGCTTCGCCCAGTTCGGTTCTCCAAGGCGGCAAATTGACCTACACGATTAATGTCACCAATAACGGGCCGTTCACCGCCAACGCCGTGACGCTTGCCACCACGGTGCCGGCCAGCGCCAATTTCATCTCCGCCACCACCTCGCAGGGAACTCTTTCCTTCAACGGTTCCGTGGCGTCGCTCGGCAATCTTGGCATGGGTACCAATGTCGTGGTGACGATCGTGGTCAGTCCCACCGTCACCGGCAACATTGTGGCGTCCACCGTTGCCAGCATCAGTCCTTCGGAAACGGATCCCATCACGTTTAATAATTCCGCCTCCGTCTCCACCACGGTCGGGCCGGCCGCCGATTTGGGGATTACGGCTGTGGCCATTCCCAGTCCGGTTGTGGCGGGCAGCAACGTGACTTATGTCATGACTGTGACCAATATCGGTCCGAGCGCCGCCACCGGCGTGGTGATAAGCCAGACGCTGCCGACCGGAAGCACTTTTGTCTCCAGCAGCTTTGCGGGCAGCACGGTTTCCAATGGCGCAGTCAGCGGAACAATTCCGACCCTCGGCAGCGGTGGCAGTGTGGTGATAACCAACGTCGTCACCTCGCCCACGCTTCTGCCCGGTGTTCGTTCCCAGCCTTTGTTCTCCACCTTCACTGTTTTCGGACAGCCTGGAGACCCGAATACCAACAATAACACCTTCGTCTTGCAAACGATCGCCGAGCCGCCCACCGTTACCATCGTTACCGCCGGCGCCACGATCACTTCCGGCAGTTCCAGCGGAGCCATCGGGCCGACTGGAAATTACGGCGTGAAGCTCTATCTCCAGAACGTCGGCAATATTTCGACCACGAATCTCGTCGCCACGCTGCTCAACAGCAACGGAGTGACGTTGTCCAGCGGATTCCAGACTTACGGCGCCATGGCCCCGGGCCAAACCGTCTCCGGCCAATACACGTTCACTGCTAACAGTACCAATGGCGGCGTCATCATTGCCACTTTGCAGTTGCAGGATGGAACCGGCAGTTTGGGCACGGTCTCATTTGATTTTGTCATGCCTGTCGTTCAGACATTCTGGAATACAAACTTCATCAGTATTCCCAACCAGACCAACATTCCATATCCGGCTGACGGCGCGGCCAATCCGTATCCGTCATCCATTGGCGTGTCCAATGTCACGGGCGATGTTTCCGCCGTGACCGTGACGGTGTCAAATATGGTCCATCAATACCCTGCTGATGTTCAAATGCTGCTGGTGGGGCCGACCGGGGAGAATTGTGTGCTCATGGCCGACGCGGGCGAATATTCGACCTTGACCACTCCGACGACATTTACGTTCAATCAAAGCGCGTCGCTGGTTATTCCGGCTCAGGGTAACATTGTCGCAGGCTCCTACCAGCCGGCTAACTACAATCCGACCAATGCCTTCCCTAATTCTCCTGTTCCCACCGGGCCTTACAATACCAACCTGTCCGTCTTTGGCAGCTTGTCGGCCAACGGTGCTTGGGGCCTCTATGTTTATGACAATGGTAGTGGCGATTATGGCGCCATTTCCAACGGCTGGGGGCTGAGTTTTACGACCATCACGCCGGCCAGCCAGGTGGCGGACTTGATGGCCACCATCACCGCTTCCGCCAGTCAGGTCGTCCTTGGCGGTTCCATCACCAACGTGTGGACTGTCACCAATAACGGACCCGATGCGGCCACCGTGTTCGTCACAAATGTTTTGTCGTCCGGTCTCGCTCTCGTGACCAACATCCTGCCGGCCGGGGTGGTTAATATCCAATCCGGCGCGACGAGTGTTTATAGCTTCGGCACACTCAATGTCGGCGCCGGCCTGGCCGTGACCAACATTGTCACCGCCACCGTCAGCGGGGCGCAGACCAATTCCATTGCCGCAGGCTCAACGGTGTTGGATGGAAACCCCATCAATAGCACGGCCAGCGTGGTCACGACCGTCGTTCCGCCCCTGGCGGACTTGGCCGTGGGGCCGATTTCCGCGCCCGCTTCCGTTGTCATCGGCAGCAACTTGGTTTACACCCTCTATGTCACCAATAACGGGCCTAGCAACGCCTTCAGCGTTGTTGGTTTGTTCACCAATTCTTCCGATGTGCAGGTCATTTCGGCGGGCGTGTCGCAGGGGAACGCCGTCCTTGCCACCAATGCCGTCCAGTGCAACCTCGGCACGATCGTCGCCGGGCAATTTGCCATCGTGAATGTGACCGTCACCGCCATTTCGACCGGCACCGCCACTGCTGGCTGGACTGTCTCCACCACCTGCGACGACACCAACCTGGCCAACAATTCCGCCACCAGCCAGGTGGTCGTCACGCAACCAGTCGCCATTATCACCAATGGCCCGGTGACCTTGCTGTCGCAAGCCTCCGCGCCTTTTAATGGGGCGATCAATTCTGCTCAAACCAATACCGTTTCTTTCGCCCTGCTCAACGTCGGCTCCGGCCCCACCGCGAATCTGGTTGCGACTCTCTTGTCCAACAGCACGCTCAGGCCCGTTACCGTGAGCAATCTTTACGGGGTCATTCCGGCGGGCGGCTCTGCCGCGCAGCCGTTCACCTTTGTCGGCTCCGGCGCCCAAGGCTCAACCGTCCAGGCCGTCTTCTCATTGCGGGACGGAAATAACACCAATTTCGCCCCGGTCTCTTATGCGTTCCTGATTCCCGTCACGCAAAGCTTTACCAACTCGGGTGTGATTACCATTCCCGATTCCGGCCCGGCCAATCCGTATCCTTCCATGATTCAAGTTTCATCCCTGACCAATGGATCGACCAACTTGCTGTTGAGCAAGGCCACCGCCACCTTGAACGGCTTTAGCCACTCCTTCCCGCACGATGTCGAGGCCATACTCGTCAGCCCCGCCGGCCAGGAAGTGGTTCTCATGGAACACACAGGCGGCCCTCACGCTGTCAGCAATCTCCTTTTGACCTTTGATGACGCGGCCACCCAGAGCCTTTCCACAAGCAATCAATCGTTCAGCGGAACTTATCTCGTCAGCGAGTTTGCTCCCTTCGACGCCTTCCCTGGTTTGGAGCCAATCCCGGCGGGGAGCACCAATCTGGGCTATTTCAACGGCATGAATCCCAACGGCATTTGGTCTCTCTATGTCTATGACGACACTCCCGGCAACGACGGCGTGATTTCTAACGGATGGTCTTTGAATCTGACCGGAGTCTGCACCGTGAACCCGGTCGCCCGCTTGGTGGTAAGCACCATCGAGTCCCCGTCCCCGGCCATCGGCGGCGATTACGTGAACTACGAGATCACGGTCAGCAACGCCGGTCCCAGCGCGGCGACCGGCGTGGTTCTGATTGACACCATTCCTGCCGGCACAACTTTTGGGCCTTCGCCGGTGTCGGTTTCCCAAGGTACCGGCAATGCCAGCGGTCAAACGGTGACCTGCAATCTCGGAACAATCAACGTCGGCGCTTCCGCCATCGCCACTCTCAAAGTCATAGCCGGCGCCCGTGGAACCATCACCAACACCGCCTCAGCCAGCAGCGCCGCCGGCACAGATCTGTATCCGTCCGATAGCATCAGCGTCACGACCACGCCCGTCTCGGGCAATGACGCGCCCTATCTCTCTGCGGCCGTATTGTCGGGTGGCACGCTCCAACTGGCCATTGACGGGTATGCCGGGCAAAACTACGTCATCCTGACATCAGCCGACTTGATTCATTGGACGGCCGTTGCCACCAATACCGGAAGCTTTATCTTTACCGACAGCAGCACGAACGCCCCGCAACGATTCTATCGCGTCATGCAACTGGCCCAATAGTCCGGGCGGCGCGGGCAACTGCGGACGGATCATTTTCGCGCATGAAACTTTTCGGTATCACCGGTGGCATTGGCATGGGCAAATCCGTCGCCGGTTCCCTTCTTGCAAAACAAGGAATGGCGGTTCTGGACACCGACGACCTTGCCAGAAAATTAGTTGAGCCTGGCCAGGAAGCCCTCGCCGAAATCGCCGGATTATTTGGAGCCTCCGTCCTCCTGTCCGATGGTTGCCTGGACCGCCAGAAATTGGCCGGTTACGTTTTTGCAGACGCGGCGGCGCGCGCGAAACTGGAAGCCATCCTGCACCCGAAAATTCACGCCGCGTGGCAGGCGGAAGTGGAAAAATGGCGGGTTTCCGGAGGGAAAGAAGGCGCGGTGATCATCCCGCTGCTCTACGAAATCAAGGCGGAAAAACTGTTCGATGCGGTCATTTGCGTGGCTTGTGGCGCCGAGTCACAATTGGCCCGTTTGCGCTGCCGGGGTTGGAGTGAGGCTGAAATCAGGCAACGGCTGGATTCGCAATTGTCTGTGAATGAGAAACTTACCCGAGCTGATTTTGTGATATGGACTGATACCACCCTTGAGGCCCATGAAGCACAGTTGCAAAAAATGCGGCAGACCATGACCGAGGCCATGGCGCGCCATTGATTCCCTTAAACCCTTCCCTAACCGCTCCCGAACCGCCTTACTTCATCAGAAGCATCTGGCGCGCCCGTTTGATCGAGCGGTTCAATTGCCGTTGATAATGCGCCGGCAGGCCGGTGTATTTGCGCGGCAAAATGCGGCCTTGATCGGTCACGAACTGCTTGAGCAGGGTGACGTTCTTATAATCCAAGGCGTCAAAAGTGAAGTCGATTTTCGGCTTGGGACGCGGAGTGCGAACTTCCATCGAGGACGTCTTGCCCTTGGCGCCGCGGCTGCCGGGTTTTTCGGGATGTGTTTTTCTTGGCATAAAAATTATTTGATTTCGCGATGGAGCGTACGCCGGCGCAACGACGGGTTATACTTCTTGATCTCCAACTTCTCTGTTTTCAGTTTCTTGTTGCGAGTCGTGGTGTAGCGCGAGGGCGATTTGCCTTCTTTGCGCGCCTCTGTGCATTCGATTGTGATGATTTCTCTAGCCATGATTATTCCTTCTCTTTCGCAGGCTTTTCCTCCGCTTCTTCTTCTTCTTCCGCTTCAGTCCCCCCGGAGTTGTCCACCGTGCCTAATTGTCCCAGCCGACGCTGGCGCAAAGCCCCTTCGCGTTCCAACTGGCTTTGCGCTTCCACCGTGAACCGCGTCCACGGGATTGCGTCCAACCGCGCTGCCGGTATCGGCTTGCCTGTTAATTCGCAAATTCCGTAGGTGTTCTTTTCGATCCGCTTCAGCGCTTCTTCAATCTCGTAAATTGCATCCTGATCCGACGAAAGCAGGCTCAGGGCGAAATCACGATCAAAATTATCTGTGCCGGAATCAGCCATGTGCAGGCTGTAACCGGACATTTCCTCGGCCGATTCCTTGGCCAGGCCGCTCATTTGGTGCATCAACCGGTCCCGCAATTCCAGCAGGTGATGGTGGCTTTTGGCCCACTGCGGTTTGATTTTCACCGGGGCGACGGACTTGAACGCCGCCTGATCCTGCCCGAGAATCGAGGCGGATGTGGCGACTCCAACCGGTTTATTATGGGACCGGATTGCGGCTGTTTTTTTCATGGTCTCTTTATTTTTCGTCACAATTAACTGACTGCGTCATTCTCTCGAATGTTCACCCTATCCACACGCAGGGTGGGGGACTGTAACAGAGAGAGCAGAATAAGCCACAACTTTTTTATGAAAAATCTCCTTATTTATCGAACTTCCGGCGGCAAACTCCCTCCGCCCCTTATCCTTTTTCAATCGACGCATAGGCGTTATGGTTGTGAATGCTCTCAAAGTTCTCTGCTTCAACCATATACCATGAGACATCTGGATGCGCGTTCAACTTCACTGCCACATTCCTGACCAAATCCTCCACAAAAACCGGATTTTCATACGCCCGCTCCGTCACCGCCTTCTCGTCCTGCCGTTTTAACAGCGAATACAATTCCGAGCTGCTTGAGCTTTCCACCATGGCAATCAAGTCCTCTATCCAAATCACCTTGCGCGACCGCACTTGCACCGTCACCAACCCGCGCTGGTTATGCGCCCCGAAACGGCTGATCGCCTTGGAGCAGGGACACAACGTTGTCACCCCCACTTTCACGGTCAAAACAAAATCAATCTTCCGCCCGATGGCGTTCGCGTCAAACTTCGCCGTGTAATCCATCACGCTCTCCATCCCGGAGACCGGCGCCTTCTTGCTCAGGAAAAATGGAAATTCCACCTCCAGATGCGCCGCTGACGCCTTCAGCTTCTCCTGCATCGCACGAAGAATGTCCGTGATGTTTTCAACATGGACAATATGCCCGTGCGAATTAAGCACTTCGATGAACCGGCTCATGTGCGTCCCTTTGAACTCCTTGGGCAAATCAACGTACATGCCGATGGTGGCAATCGTATTCTGCGAACTGCGCGCCTTATCCCGGATTTGGATGGGGAAACGCAGCTCCCGCACCCCAACCTTGTTGATGCGCAATTCCCGGTAATCCGGCTCACTTTGCTTGTCGTGCATCGGTTCAGGATGCGAAGTTTTTTTAACGGAAAGAGTGCTCATGACAACAGTTCCAAAGACTTCCGAGCATAACAGCCCCCCTGCCTCGTTGCAACTTCATTCCGCCAAAATGGGGCCGCTCTGCCCGATAATGGGCTGCGGACGGCGTCTTGCGCCCCACCCGGCCTCTTTTTTCGATTGAACAAGGCGGCGAATACCGTAAGAGTGACAACATGAACATCGAAGGATTCAAAGGTTGTTACGAAAAAACCGGCGGCCTGTTTTATTTTGCCCGGATGTGCTCCAAAATCCGGCTGGGCGCGGCGGACAAACTGCCGCCTGATTACGTCGAGATGCTCGGTCGGGGGTTCGACGGCCGCACCTGTCGGTATTTGTCCGTCCGCTACGAGGACGTCATAGCGCAAGTGCTTTCGGGCAAAAGCGATCAGGAAGCGCTTGACTGGTGCATGGCCCATGGCCGGCGCCTGACGGACGAGCAGGTTCTGATTTACAACAGTTTCATGAGCAAGCGCGGCTGGCGCGATGATGAAACGGAGAAAGACATCCCCGAAGCGATCAAGGAGATGGGACTCAAGGATGACGGCACGCTGCTGACCGATTTCGATCTGATCGAAATGGACGAGGGCCGCTGGTATCCCGAAATGTGGAAAGACGCTTGGAAATAGGCTTTGTTATGAGCATGAAACATATTTCATTTTGGACGGCTGGCGTGCTGATGTTCTGGTCGTTTTGCGTTGCGGCCCAATCGGGCGCGCCGCTTAAATTTGCCGACCATCTCATGCCGGAGGAATCGTCGGCCCGTCCGGCTTCCGTGGTGGTCGATCATATCGTGGTTCACTTCTGCTCGGATGTGATTGCCCATCCGGATCACCCGTTCGACATCGACCGTCAAGTTGAAATATTCCAGTATGCCCATGCCAGCGCCAATTATTTGATCGCCCGCGATGGGACGGTGTATCGGCTGGTCCCGGAAAACAGGACGGCGTGGCACGCGGGCAACGGGCATTTGGCGTGGGACCCGTCGATCAAATCAATGAACCAGAGGGCGATTGGGATCGAGATGTTCGCGGTGGGGTCGCCGGCGGACATGAAACTTTTTGGCATGAACCCGGGCCAGTATGGCGCCTTCAAGATGAAGCACCCGGACTGGGTGGGATTTTCCGAAGCGCAATACGCGGCCTTGAATCAGCTCATCAACGAAATTCGCGCGCGCCACCCGGCGATTCCCCATGACCGCTTCCACATCATCGGGCATGAGGAATGGGCGGGACGCGCCCGCCGCACCGATCCGGGCGAGCTTTTTGATTGGACTCGAATCGG
>CAZLEE010000038.1:18606-27946 GCA_964558455.1 uncultured Verrucomicrobiota bacterium
CGGGACGCGCCCGCCGCACCGATCCGGGCGAGCTTTTTGATTGGACTCGAATCGGCCTGACGCGGGAGCGTCCGGCGGGGAATCCTTAAATTTTTTTTGAACGTTTTTTTTGGCGGATGTCGAAATATTTCAACATGCATATGTCTTGCGTTTGAATGTTCTGGTCGCTAATTAGTCTGGATCAAAACGGCGGAGAACGGAGAGAACAGGAATGATTAAAGTCGAAAACCTTTGCAAATTATTCGGCCCCAAGGTGGCCGTGGACCATGTTTCATTTACGGTGGAGCGGGGCGAGGTGCTCGGATTTCTGGGGCCGAACGGCGCGGGCAAATCGACCACCATGCGGATGATAACCGGTTTTATCCCCCCGACCGAAGGCCGGGTGAGCGTTGGGGGGCACGATATTGTGACGGATTCGATTGCGGCGAAGCGGCTGATCGGTTATCTGCCGGAAAACGCGCCCGCCTACGCGGATATGACGGTGGAAAGTTTTCTCGGTTTCGTGGCGGAAATGCGCGGATTCCGGGGCGCTGACAAGAAAAAGGCGATACACCGGGTGGTGGAGATGTGCTTCCTCGAATCGGTTCTTTATCAGAGTATTGACACGCTTTCCAAGGGGTACCGGCATCGCACCTGTTTCGCGCAATCCATTATTCACGATCCAGAGGTGCTGGTGCTGGACGAGCCGACGGACGGGTTGGACCCGAATCAAAAACACGAGGTGCGCGGCTTGATCCGGCGGATGGGCGAGCACAAGGCGATTATTTTTTCCACCCACATTCTGGAGGAAGTTGAGGCGGTTTGCTCGCGCGCCATAATCATTGACAGAGGCCGGATCGTGGCCAACGGGACGCCGGACGAATTGAAGCACAAGTCCGACACGGCGGGGGCGGTTTTGCTGATTGTGCGCGGAACCCCCGGCGCGCAGGTGGTGGAGAAACTTTCGGGCGTGGCCCAGGCGCGGCGCGCGGCGTTGGTCAAGGAGGAGAACGGCCGGGTATGGGCGAGGGTCTATCCCAAGGGCGAATCCCAAAACGGGGAACTGGCGCGCCATGTCCTGCTGGCGTCCGGCGGATGGCAGGTGGAGGAATTGCACACCGAAGAAGGTCGGCTGGACGAGGTTTTCCGCAGCATCACGCTGCCTGACACAGGAAAAGAGGTTGTGAAATGAATTCTTTGGCAAATATCAAGACAATCATCAAGCGGGAACTGGGCGGATATTTTTCGTCGCCGGTGGCATATGTCTTTATCGTCATATTCCTATTATTGACGGGATTTTTCACCTTCATGGCCGGCGGCTTTTTCGAACGCGGCCAGGCGGCGCTGGATGGCTCCTTCTTCCTTTGGCATCCCTGGCTCTATCTTTTCCTGGTGCCGGCGGTGGGCATGAGGTTGTGGGCGGAGGAACGGCGGGTGGGCACCTTGGAGTTATTGTTGACCATGCCGATCACGGCCTGGCAGGCCATTGTGGGAAAGTTTCTGGCTTCCTGGCTCTTTCTCTTGCTCGCGCTGGTTCTGACTTTCCCGGTGGTCATCACGGTTAATTATCTCGGCTCGCCGGATAACGGGGTCATTCTGGGCGGTTATGTGGGCAGCTTTTTGATGGCGGGCGCTTACCTGGCCATCAGTTGCATGACTTCGGCCATGACCCGCAATCAGGTGGTCAGCTTCATTCTCTCGGTGGTGATCTGCCTTTTCTTGGTGTTGTGCGGTTTTCCGCCGGTGACGAATCTGTTGGCCCGGATGGACAAGCCGTGGCTGGTGGACACCGTGGCGTCGTTGAGCGTGATCACGCACTTTGAGTGGTTCACCAAGGGGATGCTGGATTCGCGGGATGTCATATTTTTCCTGTCGATCATCGGATTCTCGTTGTTCACCACCGGGGTCATCATTCGCAGTCATCGGGCGGGATAGGATAGAGATTTCAAGGAACAAGTCATGAAGCAGAAAAATTTAGCAACAATCCTTTATTCGGCGGCGGGCGTGGTCATCATGTTTGTCCTGCTGCTCGCTTTTTATGTCGTTTCCAGCGCGTTTAAAGAACGCGTCGATCTGACGCACGAGAAGGCTTTCACCCTCTCGCAGGGCACGAGGAAGATTCTGGGCAAACTGGATTCGCGGGTGACGATCCGTTTCTATTGCACACAGGGGGACACGGCCATGCCGCCGGTGCTGCGCACTTACGCGCAACATATCGAAGATTTGCTGGACGAATACAAGGAGGCGGCGCATGGCAAAATAGTGATCGAAAAACTGGATCCCAAGCCGGATTCGGACGCGGAAGATTCGGCGCGGCTGGACGGGGTGGAAGGGCAGGCGACGTCGGCTTTTGGGGGCGACAAAATTTACCTGGGATTGGTGGTCAGCATGTTGGACGAAAAGGTGGCGGTTCCGTGGCTGGCGCCCGATCGCGAACGTTTGTTGGAGTATGATATTTCCCGGTCCATCGCGCGGGTGATCAACCCCACGCCGCCCTTGCTGGGCGTGATGAGCGCGCTGCCGATTTTCGGCGGAGCGCCCAATCCCATGGCGCAGCAAATGGGGCAGCAGGCGCAGGAGCCCTGGGCGTTTTTGAGCGAAATTAAAAAGGATTTCACGGTCAAGGAAGTGCCGATGACGGCGACCAAGATTGATGATGACATCCGGGTGTTGCTCGTGGTTCATCCGCGCGACATCACCGATGCCACCCAGTATGCGTTGGATCAGTTCGTGTTGCGCGGCGGCAAACTGCTGGCCTTCCTGGACCCGCACGCCTACTTCGACCAAAAACACGATCAAATGGCCCAGGTGTTGGGCGAAAGTTCCGGTCAATCGTCGCTCGACCAATTGCTCAAGGCTTGGGGCTTGCAAATGGATGTAAACAAGGTCGTGGCCGACATGACGTTCGCCGGACACAACAGCCAGAACGGGGCGACCATGCCGACGGTTCTGCTCGTGAATCAACAAGGGATTGATTCCGGTGACGCGGTCATGAGCCAGATTGACAATCTGGTCATGCCTTTCGCGGGGGCTTTCACGGGCACGCCTGCCGCCGGACTGAAGGAGACGGTGCTGGTTCATTCTTCGCCGGATTCGGAATTGGTTGAAGGCATGACGGCGAGCATCGGGGCGGAGCAGATCATGAAGGATTTCAAGTCCGCCAACAAAACTTATCCGCTGGTGGTGCGTTTGGAGGGAAAATTCAAGACCGCGTTCCCGGACGGGGCGCCCAAGGCCGGCAAGGATGACAAATCCGCCGAGCCGGCGTCAAAGGAGCCGCAACTCAAGGAATCCACCGGCACCGGAGTGGTGATCCTAGTCGGGGATTCGGATATGTTGAATGATCAGGTTTGCGTGCAGGTGCAGGAAATTTTGGGTTATCGGATGGTCCGTCCGGTGAACGGGAACCTGAACCTGGTGGAGAGTTTTGTGGAGCAGCTTTCCGGGGACAATGATTTGATCAGCCTGCGCAGCCGGGCGAGCCTGGACCGCCCGTTCACGCGCCTGAAGGAAATGGAGGCCAAGGCGGGCCGGGAATGGGAAGTGAAACTCAAGGAATTGGAAACGAGCAAGTCGGAGACGGAACGGAAAATCAGCGAGTTGCAATCGCAGAAGTCAGGCAATGAACAACGATTCATTCTTTCGCCGGAACAGCAAAAGGAATTGGAGAATTATCAAAAAACGGTCGCCGACGCGAACAAGGAGTTGAAAACGGTCCGGAAAAAATTGGCCAAGGATACGGACGCGCTCCAATTTTGGACCAAAGTCGCCAACATCGGTGTCATGCCGGCTCTGGTGGCGATGACGGGAATTGTCCTGGCCTTGGTGAAACGCAAACGAACTGCCGCAAAATGAATCGCAAACAATTGATCCTGCTTTTGGTGGCCCTGGCTGTTTTTGGCGGGGCTTGGCTGATGATGCGCAACCGCAACCAACAATCCTGGGAACCTTCCGGGACGAGGCTCGGCCAAAAAGTCCTGCCCGATTTCCAAATGAACAATGTCGCCGCCATTCATATCAAGGGCGACGGGGAATTGGACCTGGCCAAAAAGAATGACAAATGGCGGGTCAGCCAGCGCAATGATTATCCGGCCAACTTCTCCGGGATCAGCGATTTGCTCATCAAAATGGAGGGCCTGAAAATCGCGCAGGCCGAACCTATCGGCCCTTCGCAATTGGGGCGCATGCACCTGGCCGAGCCGGGTGCCGGTCCCGAAGCGGCCGCGCTGGTCGAGTTCAAGGATGAGCGCGGCAAGGTGCTGCAATCCCTGCTTCTGGGTAAAACGCACACGCGCCAATCCGGGCGTCCTTCGCCCATGTCATTTGGCAACGGCGAAATGCCGGATGGCCGGTTTGTCATGCTGAAGAGCAATCCCGGCGAGGTGCTGACCGTTTCTGACCCGCTGGACAGCGTCGATCCCAAACCGGCCACTTGGTTGAACAAGGATTTCTTCAAGGTGGAAAAGCCGCAATCGATTTCCTTTGTTTCCACCATCGCCTCCAATTCCTGGACGCTGACCCGCGCTGCCGAATCGAGTCCCTGGGTTTTGTCAGACATCAAGCCGGGCGAGGTGCTTGATTCCAACAAGGTCTCGTCGCTTGCCAGCACGTTGGGCTATCCGAGTTTCGTTGATGTCGCGACCAATGCTGTCTTGGACAAACCCTTGTTGGTGACGATCACGACGTTCGACCATTTTGCCTACACCTTGAAAATCGGCTCTAAAACGGCGGCGAATGATTACAATATGACCGTGGCCGTGTCCGCCGATTTCCCCAAGGAACGGGTGGCGGGCAAGGATGAGAAACCGGATGACAAGAAAAAATTGGACAAGGAATTTAGTGACAAGCTCAAGCTGATGGAGGACAAGCTCAAACAGGAAGCGGCGCTGGATCATTGGACGTATCTTGTCAACAACTGGCTGATCGACCCGCTCATCCGGGATCGCGCGCAGTTGATGGTGGACAAAAACGCCGGAAAGAAAGGCGGCAAGCCTTCCACCGACGCCTCCACCGAGCCTGCATCTTCCGACGACAAACCTGATGCCGGCATGCCTGCATCTCCCTTGGATACCAACGGTCAATAAGCCCGCTTAGCGGCGCCGTTGTTGCCGGGGGAAGAAACGGCGGCCCGGCTTTTGCATTTGTGGCCGTCGCGGCGGGGCAGGATGGCGGCCGGGGCCGGGGACCACGCGGAAATCCACCTGCTTTTTGAAACTGTCCACCTTGTAAATCTGCACGGTGACGTTGTCTCCCACCTTGATGATGCGCCGGGTGCGGCGTCCGATGAGATGGTTGCGCGCCGGTTCAAACACGTAAAAATCATCTTCCATCGAGGATAAATGCACCAAGCCGCTCATGCCCAGGGCGGGCACGTCAACAAAAAATCCAAAATTGCGCGTGTCAACCACCAAGGCGGGATAGGGAGTCGGCTGCCCTGATTTGAGTTGCAGCTTGAGGTAGGCAAACATCTTGACGTCTTTGCTGTCCCGTTCCGCGTCGGAGGAGTTGCGTTCGGTGTCGGAGATGTGCGTTGATGCCTCCTTGAGGGCGGGCAGGGAGGCCTTGGCCTCGTCGAAGAGGGCGCGGTGAACGAGCAAGTCGGCGTAGCGCCGGATGGGCGAGGTGAAGTGGGTGTATTTGGCTTTGCTCAGTCCGTAATGGCCGAGCGGTTCGACCGCGTAGCGGGCGCGCATCAGGGATTTGAGAAAGCCTATTTTTAACGCCGGGCCGATGGGAAGGGAATCGAGGCGCTGCAAAAGTTTTTGCACTTCGGGCCGATGGGACAGATTGCCGCAGGTCAGGCCGTGGCTCAAAATGTCCTGGCGATATTCCTGCAAACGGGCATCGCTGGGCGGTTCGTGGACGCGGTACACCGCCGGGCGGTGCAAAGACATCAGGCGCGCGGCGACGGCTTCGTTGGCCAGGAGCATGCATTCCTCGACCAACTGATGGGAAACGTCGTTTTCAAGTCTTTCAATCAACAGCACCCGGCCCTGATCGTCGAGCCTGATTTTTGATTCAGGGAAATCCAGGTTGAGCGAGCCGGCGCGGAAGCGGGCGGCGCGGATTTTTTGGGTGAGAATGTTGGTTTGCCGGATCATTTGCGCGATCGGGTCCACGGAGGGAGGTCCTTGCAAAAGGGCCAGGACTTCCTTGTAGGTGAAACGGCGCTTGGAACGGATGACGGCGGAATAGAACCGGGTGTTGAGCACCCGCCCGTCGCCGGATAAAAGAAATTCAACGCATTTGGTCAGGCGTTCCACGTCGGGTTTGAGCGAGCACGTCTCATTGCTCAAGGCTTCCGGCAGCATGGGGATGACGCGATCCACCAGGTAAGTGGAATTGCCGCGGATGCGGGCTTCCTCGTCCAAGGCGGTGCCGGGGCGCACGTAATGGGAGACATCCGCGATGTGAACCCAAAGTTTCCACTGATCCCCGCCGGCTTTTTGCAGGCAAATGGCGTCGTCAAAATCCTTGGCGTCGTCGGGATCGATGGTGACCACGTTATGCTGGCGGCAATCAACCCGTCCGCGGCGTTCGTCCTCGGTGGGTTCGCCGCGCGGATGGGAGCGGGCGATTTTCTCGGCTTCGATCAGGGTTTTCTTGGAGAAGTGCAGGGGAAGATTGTAGTAGCGCAGAACGGAGAGCATATCTACGCCCTCTTCATCCGGCGGACCGAGCACTTCGATGATCTCCCCTTCGGGATTGGAGGTGCGGGATTCCCATTCGCGCAATTCGACCACGACTTTGTCCCCGATGTTGGCCGGACGTCCGGTGTCCTTGGCCGGCGGGACGTAGATGTCGTGGGGGATACGGGGGTCATCGGGGATGACGAGCAGAAATTGTTTGCCGCGTTGCAGGGTGCCGACAATCTGGGTGCGTTTGCGTTTGAGGACGCGCACGACCGAACCGGTGATTTCATCTTCCGCCCGCAGATGGCGGGGCAGTTCGCGTCGCGCCAGAACGGTGTCGCCATGCAGGGCGGTGCCGGTGGCGTTTTCTGGAACGACGATCTCCCTGGCTCCGGCTTCGTCGGGCTGGAGAAAACCCTTGCCCGCACGGTTCATGCGGATGATGCCGGATACGAGGTCGGCTTTGCGGGGTTGAATGTAGCGGTTGCCCTTGTTGCGGACGATCTGGCCGCTCTTCTCCAGGGCGCGGAGAACTTTTTGGAGGGCTTGTTGCCGGTCGGGCGGGCAGCCGAGGCGCCGGAGCAGTTCGGGGACGTTGGCCGGGGCGTAGTCGCAACGGCCGAGCAGCCGGAGGACGGCCTGTTGCAAGGCGTCCGGGGACTGGGCGGATGAGATATTGGGTATTGTCAAAAATTACTTTCCAAGCGCGGCCATGTGTTCGCGACCTTCCATCAGATAATCAAGGTATCCGCAGAGCCGGGCTTTCATGTCCTTGCGCGATACTATGGCGTCGATCAGGCCGTGTTCGAGCAGGAATTCGGTTGTTTGAAAATTCGGCGGCAGTTCCGATTGGGTGGTGCTTTCAATGACGCGGCGGCCGGCGAAGCCAATGGTGGCGCCGGGTTCGGCCAGGATCAAATCGCCGACGGCGGCGAAGCTGGCCATGACGCCGGCCATGGTCGGGTTGGTCAGGACACTGATGTAAGGGAGTTTGTGGCGGGCGTGGTAGGCCAGGGCGCCGCAGGTCTTGGCCATCTGCAAGAGGCTGAACATGCCTTCATACATGCGCGCCCCGCCGCTGGTGGAAATGATAATGACCGGCAGCCCTTTGTCGGTGGCGGCTTCGACCAGACGGGTGATTTTTTCGCCGACAACCGATCCCATGGACCCGCCCAGGAACCCAAAATCCATCACAGCGAGGGCGACGCGATATTTGCCGATGCTGGCGATGCCGGTGCAAACGGCGTCCTTCAAATTGGTCAAGGCGGTGTAGTGCTCCAGCTTGGAGGGGTAAGAGGAGACGCCGGTGAATTGCAGGACATCGATGCTTTCCATGGAGGCGTCCATTTCCGCAAAGGAACAGGTTTCGACCATGGAATTGATCCGTTCGCGGGCGCTGATGGGGAAATGATAATTGCACTTCGAACAGACCTTGAGATTTATGTCCAACTCCTTGTCATAGATCATGACGCCGCATTTCTTGCACTTGGTCCAAAGCCCTTCCGGGATGTCGCGTTTCCGGGTTTTGGAACTGGCGGACTTCGGCTTTTTAAGAAAGTGCGTCTGGCTGCCGGAAGGGGGAGGAGTGACCGCAGGCTCCGCGACTTCGAGGCCGAGAGTTTTCTTGTTGAACGAGGTGGTAGCCATGTCTATTAGAGCCGTATTGCTGATTTCTCATCAACGGCGTCAGTCATTTAAAAGGTTTGGCGTCAAATCGTCAAGCTTGGAAAAAGGGCGGTAGTGGTACAATTTCAAAGCAAGAAACTTTTGGGCTGGTCAAAAACCATGTCAAGCCCGGATATTAGAAGTGCAATTTTTTTGAGCCGCTTTTCCCCTTTTCCCCGGCTCAAAAAAATTGAAGTCTTGAAATGAGTTGAAAACAGGTCTTTTTCGCGTGTGCCGTGGTAAAAACGCGGCATGAAAAGAAAAATTGTCTCAGAGCTTGGAAAAGCCGGTGATAACGCGAGGGCTGGCAGGCTTCTTCCTCAGAACAAAAACAACGGTCACAGCAGCTTGGGTATAATGCAAGACTATCCCGGCCCTCTGGCCGCTATCGTCAATGCCCTCAAAGATAAAGGTGTGAGGCTGGACATAACGCGCTTTAATGACGCTGATATTACCCATCTTAAGCAAAACGTCGTGATCTTGAGGGGCAACGCTTACAAGGCTCTGCACCGCGCTTTGAAGCGCGTTCCAAGTCGCATCTCCTGAAAGTAGCCGTCTCGTTTGTTCCTGCTCTGCCGTTCGTGCTGTTTCGCCGCCTTGTGCAGAGGCAATGAAGCGTTGCAGTTCGTCGTATCCCATTTCTTGAAACGTCGGCATCAGGGCTTTATATCAGATTCACGATTTCTTCCAAGCTCCAAACATGATCGGCAATTCCCGCCTCCATTGCTGGCGTGACGCGTAATGTTTGGTGAATGCGGGCGAAATTGTAATACATGAAGTGGAGAGCCACAGCCGCCTCGTGATTCTCGACCTTTTTTGAAAAGGCATTCGTGAGCCGGGTAAATCGGCGCATGGACATACGCATGGTGAGGTTTTGCCGTTCCGTATGGCTGGTGGAAATGTGCCGGTAATCGGGCTGGCCAGAAATGACCGCTTTTCGCGCTCCCATGCACTGAGCCGGGCTATATCGAATCTCCGCATTATCTTTCGGGCCGGTTTCATTGCCGTAAATCTTAATACCCAATAAATCCTCCAGCTCTGCTGGAGAGACTCCCAGAGTTTGA
>CAZLEE010000039.1:0-27508 GCA_964558455.1 uncultured Verrucomicrobiota bacterium
GCAAAGCCAGGACCGAGCGGAATTTATCCGTCCACTGGACTTTGTTTTCGGCATAGACGCCGGCTTCGGTGTCTGTGAACCGGTCCGCCTCCACCATGGCCGGCAAATAGGTGCCGGTGGCGTAATCGTATTTTTCCACACGCACGCGGTCGTCCGTCTGGTAAAGACCGTTATTGATCCAATCGTTGCGCGCCTGTAGCCCGAATGAATTTTCCACATCGCTGCCAAACCACTGGGTGAAATAAGTTTGCCGCGCATCCAATCCGCCCACCCAACGCCTGTCCTGTTGCTCAAACTGGTCGCCAAAATCGGGATCGGTGAGGTAATAGGTAAAATCGGAAAACAGATCGAGGTCGTAATAATATCCGTAGGCGGTGACTTTTGTTTGGGAATTTTCATCCTGCCGGTGCCATTCGGCTTGCAAACTGAGCCGCTCCGAGTTGCCGCCGTCCGTCGGGTTGAGTGTGCCGAAGTAACCGACCAGGGGAACGGCGTTTTCGGCCAGTTGATCGCTGGAATTCCATTGGCCATAATAGGCGCGGCCCGTGACGCTGGCGCCGTTGGCGTCGTCGCCCATGCTATAAGTGACCAGGCCGTTGAATTTGGAGTAATCATCCGGATGCACCCACGGGCCGTCGTCATGACTGGCCTCGCCGCCAATCAGTAAATTGCCCGGACCGACTGGCTCGGATAGACCAAGAACGCCGCGTTCATACCCAAACATGCCGCCTTCCACGGTGAGAAAATTCTCGGGCAGCGTCTTGTAAAAATCGAGGTGAGCCGCCCCGGCTGAACTGTAATTGCCATCGTTCGCGTAATAAGGGCCTTTTTCGTAATCCACCCGCTGCACAAGCTCCGGGATGACAACGTTCATGTCCGAGTAACCCTCGCCATGCGCGTGCGAAGGCAGGTTGAGCGGCATCCCATCCAAGTCGGTGGCGAAATCCGTGCCGTGATCGAGGTTGAATCCGCGCAGAAAATACTGGTTGGCCTTCCCTCCCCCGGCGTGTTGCGTGATTATCATTCCCGGCACCGTCTCCATGATTTCACCCGCGCGCAAAATGGGCCGTTGCGCCAGTTCGTCGGCGCCCACCGTGCCTTGGGTGGCGGATGAGGCCAGTCCCAGCATGCTATCCTGCCTGCCTTGAACCACGGTGGCAGGAAGGCGTGTGACATTGGTCCCGATCACAGGAGAGTTGGTCGGGGGCGCGAAGCTGGCGGCGGAAGTTTGCGCCGAAACCGGAAAAAAATTAACGGCAATACAACCTGCCGCAATGAGAACAAACGAACATTTCATAACCTGTTTTTCATAAGTCGAAAGTCCGGTCGGTTACTCTGGACAAACAACGAGCTTTATTTGAACAGGCGGCCCCGAAAAAATAAGCCGCCTGTCTTCGCAGCTACGGGCTTTCGACCCGCCATCGCTGCCACAGGTGGCTGGACGGTATATGAATTTGATCGTCCTCCGGGCGCAAGCCTTTTTTGATTGTTTTTCCAAAAAGCTTGCAACAGTTACCCGATCAAATAAGATGCGCCCCGTCGTGGAGAAACATCTGATGCAATATTTCAGGAAGAAGCGGCCCGTGGCTTCTGTGCTTCTCCTTTCGCTTTTCCTTTTTGTCCAGACCTTGGCCGTTTCACCCGCCCTCCATTCGTGGTTTCACCACGACGCCGCCGATGCGGATCACGAGTGCGCCGTCACCCTCTTCTGTCATGGCCAGGTCGAAGCTGCCAGCACGGCCCCGATGGTTTTTTGTCACCCCACCCGTTTTATTTTTACCGGGACGGTTCCAAATCCCGTTTTTGTCTCAGTGGATGTCGTCTTGCTTCCCAGCCGCGGTCCGCCGGTTTCCCCTGCCTTGGTTTAATTCGCAAACTCCCGTCCGTATTGTGACGACGCCCGACTAAGTTATTTTCGGCGCGCCCGCAACGGACGGAGTCAATGTTCCCAAACGGCAGTGTTCTTAACCCGTAAAATTAAAATTTTGGACCGCAGTTATGAAAAATATCTTCCTCTCCGTTCGTGCTGTCATGGGCGCGGGGCTGGCGCTCGGATCGCTGGCGTGCGATTCCGTCGCGCTCGGTCAAACTAATCATACAAACGTTTCCCCCACCGCACCCGCAACCGCCTCAACCAACGCAACCACCAACGTGACCAGGCTGGACACCGTCACCGTTGTAGGCAGACTCAACCAGTCCCGCAGCCAGATTGTCCCGAATCTGGGCGCAACCTCATACACCATCTCCGCAAAACAGATCGAGTCGGAATCGCAGGGAGCCAATGCGGGGTTCAACCAATTGATCCTGCGCGCGCCGGGAGTGGCGGAAGACTCCGCGGAAAACGGCGATCTGCACGTGCGCGGCGAACACGCCAATTTGCAATACCGCATTGACGACGTGCTGCTGCCCGAGGGCATCGCGGGGTTCGGCTTGGAACTGGACCCGCGTTTTGTGCAAAACATGCAACTCATCACCGGTTCGCTGCCCGCGCAATATGGGTTCCGCACCGCCGGGGTGGTGGATATTCAAACCAAGAGCGGCATCTTCAATCCGGGCGGCGAGGTCGATTTTTATGGCGGCAGCTATGACACATTCCGGCCCAGTTTTGAGTACGGCGGGACGGAAGGAAAATTCAACTACTTCATTGATGGCAGCTACGACCACAACGAACTGGGCATTGAGAATCCGACTTCCAGCTCGACCGCAATCCACGATGAAACGGAGCAGTTCAAGACATTCATGTACGGCTCCTATATCATGGACCCCTCCAGCCGGCTCACATTCATGGGAAGCGCATCCTACAGCGACTTCCAAATCCCCAACACCCCCGGCGTCGCCTCTGGAAGCCCGTCCCCCACCAATACGACCTACGGCTCCGCCCTCGCCGCCGATGGCGTTCTGCCTTCCGGCACGTTCAATTCGGCCAACCTCAATGAAAATCAAAACGAGGAGAATTACTACAGTGTTCTCACCTACCAAAAAACCGCCGGGGATTTGAATTTTCAAATCTCCGCCTTTGGCCGCGAAAGCGAACAGCATTTCACCCCGGACCCGATAGGCGATCTCTACCTCAACGGCGAGGACAGCGAAGTGCATCGCTCGCTCTACTCGGCGGGATTGCAAGGGGACGCCAGCTATGAATTGGGCGACTATCATACCCTCCGGGCCGGAGGATCGTTCCTGGCCACCGGCGACCAAAACAATACGTCCACCACGGCCTTTAATCTGGACGCCAACGGAAATCCAACCACCCTGACCAACATCCAGGACAACCATCCCCTATACGGTTTGTTTACAGGATTGTATCTTCAGGACGAATGGAAAATATTCCCCGCTCTCACCCTGAATTATGGCGCGCGCTTCGACGTCTTCTCCTCCTCTTTTGACGACGAAAACCAACTCAGCCCCCGTATCAACCTCATCTACAAAATAACCCCCACAACCACGTTGCACGCCGGTTATTCCCGTTATTTCACCCCGCCGCCGGTGGAGGATGTGAGCGGAGGCAGTCTGGAAAAATTCGCCGGCACCACCGGAGCACCCCTTACCTTCCAAGACAGTCCCGTCAAAGCCGAACGGGCCAATTATTACGATACCGGCGTCACCCAGAAACTTCTTCCCGGCTGGACCATGGGATTGGACGGCTACTATAAAACGGCTCAAAACCAACTGGATGACGGGCTGTTTGGCCAGACCCAGATTCTCTCCGCATTCAACTACGAAAAAGGCCGGGTCTATGGCTTGGAACTCTCTACTTCCTACGAGAAAAACGGCTTCTCCATCTACGGCAACGTCGCTTACTCCGTCGCCCAAGGCGAAAATTGGGATTCAGCGCAGTTCCTCTTCAACCAGGCCGACTTGGCCTACGTCCAGAATCATTGGGTTTATCTGGATCATGACCAGACATACAGCGCCACCGCCGGCGTTTCTTACCGGTTCAAGGAAGGAAGCCGCTACAGCACATTGACCTATATGGATATTGTCTCCGGCAGCGGATTGCGCCAGGATGGCGGCGGCCTCGAAGATGGTCCCGAAAGCAACCCGATTCCCAACGGCGCGTCCGTTCCGGATTATTACGAAATCAATGTCGGTCTGGAACAAACCTTTCAAATCGCTCACAGGCAATTTTTGAAGGCGCGTTTGGATTTTGTAAACTTGACGGACAACACTTATGAGCTAAGGAGTGGAACGGGCATCGGGGTCAATGCGGCGCAATATGGAATGCGCCGCGGTATTTTCGGCTCGTTAAGCTATCGTTTTTAACAAACGGCTGACGCTCAAAAAATCATGCGCCCGCACAAACACTAATGTTGGCAGAAAGTTATCATTTAAAATCGGATTTGGCCCGGGTTTGCCTGCCGCGTCCGGCGGCGCAGTCGCAACGCTCGCTCGCCTGGGTCAATTCCATCTGCCTGCTCTTTCTGATCGTCGCCTGGTCGGGCGCACGGCCCGGACGGCTGACCCATCGGACAGCGCCCCCGATTGACGTGCCGGTCCCCATTGTCATTCAGCCGCTGGCCCCTCCTTCGCCCCAGGCCGAAACGCCGGACAAGCAAGAAACCCCCGACGACAAAACAACCGCGTCCCGCGTGGTGGTGGTAACCCCGGATTCGCCCGCCATTAATTTCTCAGTCCCCACCATTGGCAATTTGATTGTGCCAAACGCCATTGCCGCCGCCCCGCCCGCCGCGCCGCTCCAGGTCGCCGCCGCAACCACAATCCGCCGCGATCCGACCGTCATCGGCAGCACCGGGGAAGGCGGAGACCGCCCCCAGCCGCCTTATCCGGAATGGGCCTTGAAATCCGGCCAGCAAGGCACCGTTATTCTATTATTGACAGTCGATGTGAGCGGACTGGTGGAAACCGTCACGGTCAAGGAAACTTCCGGCTGGCCCATCCTGGACCGGAGCTCGTCTGAATTTGTCAAACGGCACTGGATCGTCCCCCCGGGCAAAGGCGGCCGGGTTTTTGAAGCCGCCATCACTTACCAGATTAAAACCGATTAAAAGCAACCCCGTTGAATTAAATTATGATCGCCAATATTGTTTTTCTATTTCTCCTCAAAGGCGGCCCGGTCATGGTGCCGATTATTATTTGCGCCCTGGTGGCCGTGGCCGTGGTGGGGGAACGTTCCTTTTGGTGGCTGCGCGAAAGCCGCCGCCGTGATCCCAAAAAACTCGAACAAATCCTGGCTGCGCTCGAAAATAACGACATCCCCGCCGCCGCCAAAATCGCGGACGGCTCGCCCGACCCGATTATCCGCATGATTGATCGCGGATTGAACCACGCCCACACCTCCCTGCAAGGCGCGTTGCAACTGGCGGCAGGCATCGAACTGGAGCGGGCCGGACGGTTTCTCACCGTGATGGACACGCTCGTCACCCTCGCCCCGCTGCTCGGTCTGCTCGGCACCGTCACCGGCTTGATGCGCGCCTTCCTCAACGTGGGCAGCGCGGAAATATCAGTCGTCGCTGTCACCGGCGGAATCGGCGAGGCCCTGATCGCCACGGCTTGCGGGTTGGGCATTGCCATCCTCTCGCTCGTCCCGTTCAACTATTTCACCGGACGGCTGACCCGGCTCCAATTCGAATTGGAAACCGCGGCAACAAACGTGGAAATGATGGTGGCGCCGGGATTGAGCGACGACGCGCGAGTCAAACTGGAAGCCAAACGCCGCGCGGGTGCGCCAGTGGAACGCGGCCTGAACCAATGAAACTGTCCTCTTCAATCAGACGCCGGCATACGCGGATCGAGATCATTCCCCTGATCGACATTATGTTTTTCCTGCTCGCCTCCTTCATGATGGTCAGCCTGCAATTGGATAGCACCCAAAACATCAGGGTCAATCTCCCCCCCGCCAGCATGGCCCGAGCCGATTACAAGCCGGACATGATTAATATCGCGGTGGACAAGTCCGGCGCCGTCTGGCTGGAAAAAAAGGAGATCACTCTGCCCGCTCTCGGCACCGTCCTGAGCAACCGCTTTCATTTTGACACCAATCTCCCCGTTTATATCAGCGGCGACGCCGCGACCCTGCACGGCTCGATCGTGGATGTGTTGGCCGCGGTGCGCCGCGCCGGCGTGCAAAAAGTCGCCTTCATGACCGGCGGCGCAACCAACCAGGCCAGCCCATGAAAATCAACTCCCCCGTCACTCGCAAGCGGACGCGCCTGGAAATCATCCCTTTGATTGACATTATGTTTTTCCTCCTGGCCTCCTTCATGATGGTCAGCCTGCAAATGCAAAAAGTGCGCACCCTCAAAGCCAGCCTGCCCACCGCCACCCAGGCCGCTTCCACCAGGAAACCCGATGTCATCAATCTGAATGTCGATCAGGATGGCCGGGGCGAGCTGGACCATAAATTGGTTTCGTTCCCCGAATTGGCCGCCGCCCTTTCCCGCCGCCAGCGGCTCAACACCAATGTGCCGGTCTATTTAAGCGGCAATCGCGCGGCCACTCACGGCTCCGTCCTTTACGTCCTCGATTTCGTCAAACGCGCCGGCATCCGGCAGGTGGCCGTCGCCATCAAAGCCGAACCGCCCCACCCGGCGGAACAACCATGAAAAACTTCCAACGCAATTTATTCGTCCTCATCGCCATCGCCCTTTGCGGCACCTGCACTTATCAATGGTACCTCCAAGGCAACCAGCGCAATATCATCGAAAAACAGAACCAGGCCATCTATGACAACTCGGTCGCCATCCAGGGCCTGACCAACTCGATCAAATTGCGCGACGATCAAATCAGTCAACTCCAGGACCGCCTTGCCCAGCTCAAGCAGGCTGGCGCCAGCCGCGACCAACAGGTCATCGCCGAAAAACGCGAGATGGCCCGGCTTCAATCCGCCGCCGACCTTGCCAGCAATGAAATCGTCCGGTATAAAACCGTCGTGAGCGATTTGGAGGACAAAATCAACAAAGCCTACGAAGGGGAAAAGCAACTGGCGGCACAACGGGACGAGTTCGTAAAAAAACTCAACGACAGCATCACGGCGCGAAATGACCTCACCTCCAACTACAACGCCCTGGTGGACCGCTTCAACAAACTCCAGTCCGCCCCCGCCCCGGCCGCAAAATAATCCCGCATCGCCACTGATGATTACATATGCAAAACCGTGACGCGGAATTTCCAGCCTCTTTGCTGGTGACGGAACAGCGGATTGATCTGTCCGCCCTTTCCCAAAGGCAGAAGGATTTTTATTTGACTCTTTTTGCCGGAATTGTGGACATTTACAAGGAAAAGAAAATCCCCCGCGTCGTTATTGGAATCGCCGGCCCGACCGGAGCCGGCAAATCTGTGGTTGCCGTCCTTTTCAAAGAGTTTGCCAGACAGGCGGCTCTCCCTTTTGTCATCGAGGCCATAACCATTGATGCCTACCACTATCCAAACAAATTTCTGCTTTCACATTTTTCCAATGGCGGGCCGTTGAAACAGGTTAAGGGGCGTTTTGACACCTACGATCCCGCCGCGTTGGCCAGGGACATCAAAGCCTTTTCCTCCGGCGAGACCGTTTCCTTCCCGATCTACTCGCGCAAACTGCACGAACCGGTAAAGGACGGCATTGTTGTGCAGGCCAAACAAACCCTGCTGATTGTCGAGGGTCTCTGGCTTCTCTACGACAAAGCCGGCTGGGAGGCAATCGGCCCGCTTTTAAACTACGCCATTTTTATTGATGCGGATGTGGCAAGAGCGAAAGGACCTGTTCTTAAGCGACACATGGCCGGAGGAAGGACATTGGAGGATGCTTCGAGATATTACGATCTTGTGGATGCCAAAAATTCCGCTTTGGTGCTTACGACGAAGCAGAAAGCCGACAAGGTGATCCCGGCCTACTATTCGATTTGACCAACGGGGCGCACCGCCGGTTCCTCTGCCCCGGCCGTCGCCAGCCGTGTTTTTTGATTGACGTAATGAAGTTCTTCTTTGCCATACTGCGCGCATGACGATTAACGACAGTCCGGGCCAGCGTTACGTGCCTTTGCTTTGCTGGATGATCGTCTTGCTTGCCGCCGGCCTCATCTGCCTGAAACTTTTGAGCTTCGGTTTCATCCCGCCGGGGGATGCCCGGCGCCACGCGGCCAAGCCGTTCGCGCACAAGCCTTATTCCGAAATCGTGGTCATGCGCCCGGAATACGTGGTGGATCACAGTCCGGGCTGGGAGTGGCTTCTGGGAACGGTGCAGCGCGCCACGAATTGCGATATTGATACGCTCATCTGTTTCTCGCTCGTGACCACCCTGCTCGCGGTGCTGTGCCTCCCGTTGTTTTGGGTGCGCCGCCCCGAAGCCTGGCTGGCGGCAATCATGGCGCAATCGGTGGCTTATCCGCATTTGATGGGACGCTGGGCGCAGGCGCGTCCGTTTTTATTGACGGAAGGGATATTGATGGCGCTGCTCTTTTCCTGGTCCCGGCAGGAGGAACGGCCTGTGCCGTGGTGGAAAATAGGCGCGACCACGGCCGGTTTTACTCTCTCCGTCTGGATGCACGGAGCCTGGTATCTTTGGATTTTGCTTCCGGCGGCCTTCGCCCTGGCCCGACGATGGCGGGCGGCCCTCTGGCTGACCGTCTGCTGGGTGGCCGGAACGATCCTGGGCGCATGTCTGACCGGAAAACCCGTTGCTTTCCTCAATGGCGCGGTCTTCATGGCCCGGACGATCTTTCAGGAAGCGGTTCCAAAATGGATGCTGGTGGGAGAATTTCAACCAAGCACGGGCGAATTCATGGCCCTGACCGTTCTGGCCGTCGTTTATCTCTGGCTGCGACCGGTCAACACCGGCTGCCGGGCGCTGACGCGGCAACCCGTCTTCTGGATGATGCTCATCACCTGGACGCTTGGGCTGTCCGCCGATCGCTTTTGGGCGGATTTGGGGGTCGCCGCCGCCACGGTCTGGCTGGCGATGCAATTTGATGAAGCCATGCCGGGACTTTGGAAATCGTCCGCCTGCCTCCGTCTGGCCGGCTGCGGAATCATCGCCGCGTCCCTTTATTTGATTTCCACCAATGACGCCGGACGCAGCTACACTTCCTACCAGACCGAGGAATTTCTTGATGGCAGCGTCCCGGAGTTGAAGGGCTGGATGCCGGGCAGCGGCGGCATCTTTTATTCGGACAACATGACGTTTTTCTACAACACGTTTTACAAAAACCCCCGCGCCGACTGGCGTTACATCCTCGGCTTTGAACCGGCCCTCATGCCCGAGGAGGACTTGAAAGTGTATCGCAACATCCAGCGCCATAACCACGCCGCCGACACCTACGGGCCATGGGTCAAAAAAATGCGGCCCCAGGACCGGCTCGCGGTGGACAGCTTCACCCTTCCCGATATGCCGGAGTTGGAATGGAAACGGACCACCGGCGATCTCTGGATTGGCCGTCCCCGCGCCGCCGCCGGAACATCGCGCCGACCCTGATTTTAGTGCTAATTTTTATTTGATTTTAAAGCTTTCGTCCCTCAGGATTAAATGGTTGATACACGTTGGTCGTCCTGGCGTCTTGGACAATCAGCGATGAACCACTCATTTTTGCGGGCTGATGGCCCATGAGATATGGATGGCGGCATGTTGTTGGAATTGAGCGAGAAAGAATTATGAAAAAGAAGCAAAAGGGAAAAACGAGCGCTTACACCCGCAAGAAGATCATTGATGAATTTACAGAGATGCCCATTTCCCGGCAGCAGAAGTGGCAGTTGCGCCGCGCCAAGGAAGGGCGTTGCGTGATTTGCGGGGAACCCAAGGCCACCGCCTGGCATTGCTTGAAACACGCCATCGCCAACCGGGAATGGGCCAGAAAATACTCCGGCTCCGTCCGCCGCAACAAAACACTCACCTACAAACTTGCCACCAAGGGCAAAAAAAAATAGTCCGCTGCCGCGCTCCCCGCGGCTTCTGCCGGACACGGTTTTCCACGGTATTGACGGCCCGGCGCTCGCGCCCGTCTCAATGCCGTTCTTTTTGAAACATTCCAGTGACAACCAACCACTCAACCTTTTGCACTTGCCTTGCGCCATTCCAACCGCTCTAATCGGCCTGTTGCGGCCAAACAAGCGAAGGACCGGTCGTTTCACCCCTCCTTCTAATCGGCCGGGAATGTTTTTTGGACTTTCACTTAACCGGCAAAGCCACGGCGCGCGGCGGACAACCGCCAGCCGCGCCCCTTCCATTCCATGATTGTCGCCAGCAACACACGCCGGCCCCGCAATCTGGACGTCCCGCGCTCCGCCGCCATCCTTTATGGCGATTGGGGCACGAGCAAGGCCTACGTCATCGGACTGGCCTTCGCCGTCGGCGGCTATGGCTCCTTCTGGCTCATCGCCGCCATGTGCCTCCTCACCGCCCTGGTCGGTGTCAATTATATTGTAATTTGCCGCCACTATCCCGACGGAGGCGGCGTCTATGCCAGCGTGCGGCACCGCTCCGAGATTATTTCCATCGTCGGCGCGTTCCTCCTCATCGCCGATTACATCGTCACAGCCGCCCTGAGCGCGTTGTCAGCCTTCGATTACCTGGGCTGGCCGCATCCTGAATATTTCGCCGCCGCCGCCATCGCGATCATCGGCATGCTGAACATGCTGGGTCCCCGCCATACCGGCAGCCTGGCTTTCCTTGTCTCCGTGCCGACGGCGGCGGTTGTCTTGCTGCTCGCTTTCTTTTCCATCCATCATCTGGGAACAGCCGTGCATCACTTGCAACCCCTCACCGGCGGCTTTTTCAAAAATTGGAAGGGGTTCGTCGGCGTCGTGCTCGCTTTGTCCGGCGTGGAAGCCATCGCCAATTCCACCGGCGTCATGAAGCTCAACAAAGGGGCCAGCGATGCCAGTCCGAATGTGTCAAAAACGTCCACGCCCGCCATTCTTTGGGTCATGTTGGAAGTTTGCATTTTCACGGCGTTGCTCAGTTTGGCTGTTCATGCCATTCCCAACATGACCATCAACGCCGCCGATCCGAACAACCCCAATGTCAACGCTCCCGGAGCCACGGGAGTGCGCGACTACATGCTCCGCTACATGGGCCAGATATTTGTCGGAGACGCGTTGGGGCATGGCGCCGGCATAATCGCAGGCCTGATCGTCAGCTATACTTTTGGGCTTCTCCTGCTTTCCGCGGTCAATACAGCCATAGTCGATTTGATCGCCATTTCCTTCCTTATGTCCCGCGACGGCGAGTTGCCGCCGCGATTTCAAAAATTGAACAGGTTTGGCGTGCCCCACCTTGGCCTGCTCGTGGCCACGACCATTCCATTGCTGCTCGTCGTGACCCTGAAGGACGTGGGCGCTCTGGCCGATCTCTACGCCGTGGGCGTGGTAGGCGCCATCGCAACCAATCTGGGCGCTTCCAGCACTGATCGCAAACTGGGATTGGGAACATGGGAACGGTTGCTCATGTTTGTCACCTTCCTCATCATGCTCGCCATTGAAGTTTCGCTTTTTTGGGAAAAACCCAACGCCAGGATATTTGCCACGACCGTCTTGGTCATCGGGTTGATTTTGCGCGGTGTGGCCTTGGAATATACCCAGCGCACCAAGGCGGCAAAAGAGGCCACCGACGCCGCCAATGCCGCGAAAAACCTCACTGCCGCCGCTCCCATCACCACCTTTGCCCTTAAAACCGATGAGGCTCCCGGCCCTCCCATGATGTGCGCCGTTCGGGGCGTGGGGAGAACCTTGGATTTTGCCATTGAGGAAGCCAAGGAGACGCATCGTCCGCTCTACTTGTTGTTCGTTCGTTCCATGCCTGTCCTGACGGAAAACGATTACAAACGCAAATGGCAGGAGGACAAGGAGGCCAGCGCTGTTTTCCTTTATGCCAAGAACCGGGCGGCCGGCCATCCCGTTTATCCTTGTTATGCCGTGAGTGACGCCGTGGCGCATACCATTGTCGATATCACCGCCACCATGGGCGCCTCCTATCTCATTCTTGGCACGCCCGAGCGCCGCGGCCTCGCTTACCTCCTGCGCGGCGACATCATTCGCGAAATTTCCGACGCCCTGCCCGACAATATTCACCTGCTGGTCCTGGCCTGAGATGCGCCACCCCCCGCTTTCACTCATTGATTTTCGTGGCGGAACAACGTAGGTTTTCCCGCGTGAGAAGGCTGCGCCCATTCTTCCTTGTTTTGTTCTGCCTGGCCCTGGCCGGCGCGCCGGCGCGGGCAAACGATTCTCTTTCCTGGGACAAAAAACAAAACCGGGTCGATGCCCAAATCCAGCACGCAAGCCTGCCGAAGGTTTTAAAAAAAATTGCCGCCGCCACCGGCTGGAAAATTTACATGGAACCCGGCGCCGCCGCGAATGTTTCAGTCAAATTCAAAAACCTGCCCGAAGACGAGGCCCTTCGCCGGCTGCTCGGCAAAGTCAATTTTTTCAGGGACGAAACCAATGGCGTCCCGCGCCTGTTTGTTTTTAGCACTGTCTCAACCGCCGTCACCCAAGTCGTTTCCGCCGGCCCGAAAAAGGATTACCGGATACCGAACGAACTGCCGGTCAAACTAAAGCCCCGCTCCAAAGAAACCATCGACCAACTGGCCAAACGGCTCGGCGCCGTCATCGTCAGCCGCGACGACAAACTGGGCCTTTATCGCCTGCGATTTGCCGACGCCAACTCCGCCGACGCCTCCCTTCAATCTCTCAATTCCGATCCTTCCGTGGATGCGGTTCAACCTCAATCCGCCTTCGGATAATGGCCGCGTGGTAGGATTGGTGGACACCGCCATCAACGCGCCGGATCAATTCCAGAAATATATGCTGACCCCGATCAGCGTCGTCGGCGCCCCCGACCCTCCGACCGACCAACCGTCGCACGGGACAGCCATGTTGGAAACAATTCTCGGGGCAATGGCCTCCAATCCCAGCATGATTTTGCCGGTGGACGTTTATGGCAGCGGCGAAACCACCACCACTTATGATGTCATGGAAGGAATCGTCCAGGCCGTCAACGCAGGCGCCAATCCCATCAATCTCAGCCTCGGCGGCACCGGCGACAGTTCCATGCTGGAAAGTTTGATCGCGCAAGCCCAGCAAAAGGGCGTCGAATTTGTCGCCGCCTCCGGCAACACGCCGGGAACAGAGGATACTTACCCGGCGGCATATCCCGGCGTTTTAGCCGTCACCGCCTCCGCCCCCAATGGGCAACTGGCGCCCTATGCCGACGATGGAAGCTTCGTCCAAACCATGTTACCTGGCACCGCCATGGTGGTTTGGAACGGCCAGGAATGGATCGTTCAAGGCACCTCCACCGCCACCGCAAACATGACCGGCGCCATCACGGCTTTGGAAAACAAGAATCCTAACCTCACCGTCCAGCAGGCCGCCGCCAGTTTGATCCTCATCCATCCCGCCCCGAAATAAAATCCTGCTTGCCGCAACCGCTCCGTTGGCTACTCTTCCGTTTGTGACCGGGTTGACTGACCGCCATTTTTTCATGCTCGCCGTAATCCTCTACGGTCTCAGCGCGATTTATTCCATTTTTTTGTGGCGCAAGGGGTTTCGCCTGCATGATCGCGCCAATTATTTCCTGTTCCTCGCCGGCTTCGCCCTGCAAATCAAGGCGATGCTCATGCGCGGCCTCCTCCTCGGCCAATGCCCTGTCAATAACCTTTATGAAGCCTTTGCCTTCGTCGATGCCGCCATCGTCGGGACCTGCCTCTTCATCGGCCTCTGGCCGCGCCTCAGGTTTTTTGGCGCCTTCGCCGCCCCGGTCGTCTTCGCCATCGGCGTCTTTGCCCTTATGCCGGGATTGGACGTGCATGCGGCCAAACCGCAGTTCAACATGGACTTGGTCAGCTTCCACGCCGCCCTCACCCTCCTTTCCTACGGCGCCTTCGGCCTGGGTTTTGTCGCCGGAATAATGTATTTGACACAAGAACATGACTTGAAGCTGCACAAATTGCGCGCCCTTTTCTCCCTGATCCCCCCCATGGGTCGCCTCGAAAAAATCCTGCACTGCCTGCTTTGGACCGGTTTTGCCCTGCTCACGGCGGGTCTCGCTGTCATTCCGTTCTTGCTGAAACAACGGCCCGAAACGCATCTGGCCGCCGATCCGAAGGTCGTTTGGTCCGCCCTGGTCTGGATTCTTTATCTTTCCCTGCTCGTTTTGCATGGTCGATTTCATCAATCTGGACGCCGCTTCGCCTGGGGGGCGGTTGCGGCTTTTGCGTTCCTCTTGCTGACTTTTTGGGGAATCAACCTCTTGTCCCCGACGCATCGTTTGTAATCCGCCATCTTCCTGCATCCGCGTCAAAACGTGCATTGTCATTCCACTCGGCGCCACTATAAACTAAACGGAATCTATGTCGTTAAGCCGGTTACCAGACAAATTCGGTTGTGGCGCCCCTCCGGCGGCAGTCGGGACGGACGCTCCCAAGGCGGGTTACAACCGGCTTCTTCTCCTGGTCGCCGGCCTTGGCGGGCTGCTCTATGGCGTGGACATCGGCATCATTGCCGGAGCGCTGCCCTACCTTGACGCCACCTCCGGCCTGGACCCGAACCAGCTCTCGTTCGTGGTCGCTGCCGTGCTGCTCGGCAGCGTCATTTCAACCTTGTTCGCCGGCCTGCTCGCGGATTGGATGGGGCGCAAGCTCCTGATGGCGCTGGGCGGCTTGTTCTTCGTCATCAGCATTCCGATGATCGCCCTGTCCCACGGTTATGAGCCGTTGGTGCTTGGACGGCTGTTGCAAGGCATTAGCGCCGGCTTGATCGGAGTCGTGGTGCCGCTCTATCTGGCGGAGTGCCTTGAATCCTCGCGACGCGGTCGGGGAACGGCTATTTTTCAATGGCTGCTGACCTTGGGAATCGTGGTGGCGGCGTTCCTTGGCATGTATTTCAGCCTTCAGGTTGAAAAAGTCGCCAAACTGGGGGACGCCGGCAAACTCTTTGCCTTCAAGGACGCAGCCTGGCGCGGCATCTTTTGGGCCTCGCTCCCGCCGGCGCTGCTCTTCGTGCTGGGCAGCCTGTGGGTGGCTGAGTCGCCGCGCTGGCTGTTCAGCCGAAACCGGAAGCCGGCGGCCCGCGCCGCGTTGCTGCGTTCCCGCTCCGCGAAACAAGCGGAATTCGAAATGCAGGAAATGGAAAAATTGGCCGCCGGAAAGACCGGGGCGGGGGCCGGAAAGGGAGCGATCAGGGACTCTTTGCTGCGCCGCAAGTACGTGATCCCCTTCCTGCTGGCCTGCGTCATCCTCGTTTGCAATCAGGCCACCGGCGCGGCCTCCATCATTGGTTATAGCACGACCATCCTTTTGCAGGGCGGCCTTTCGGATGTGCAGGCCCACTTTGGTTACGTCATTCTGACTTTGGTCAATTTCTTCCTGACCATCGGCGGCATTATTCTGGTGGACCGCAAGGGCCGCAAATTCCTGCTTTCCGTAGGCAGCGCCGGTGTCATCGTTTCGCTTTTTTGCACCGGCCTGTTGTTCCATCAAACCGAACGGCGGCGCGTGGATTGCAGGGAAGTGGTCCAGTCCATGGTTGATGCCGGCCAAACGCTTGCCCTGACCTTCAACCAGAAAACAGCCGACCAGTTCCTCGCCGCCCAAGGCCGGCCCGGCAAGAGCCTCGAAGGCCAGCCGGCCACGTTCATTGTCATCTATTCCTATGGTGATTTTCACGCCGCAACCCAAACCGTGCGATCAGGCGATCCGACGGCCAAACCCATCCGCATCGCCCGCGAGAATTGCGTGCCGGCCAACAAAGTGGTGGCGTTTTTCTCCAGCCCGTTTGGCAACCTCAAGGCGGCGCGCACCGCCCCGCTGAAAATCGAGAACGCCCTGCTCACTCCCGTGCCGGACGCGCAAAACGGCCGGCTGGCCGCCCTTGGCCTCTTCGCTTTTATGGCGTTCTTTGCCGTCGGTCCCGGCGTGTGTGTCTGGCTGGCGCTCTCCGAGCTGATGCCGACCCGCATCCGCTCCAATGGCATGAGCATTGCCTTGGTGCTTAATCAGGCCGTTTCAACCACCATCGCCGCCATTTTTCTGCCGGCTGTCGGCAAATACGGCTACTCCACCATGTTCTTTATCTTTGCCGGCTGCACCGTGGTTTATTTCATCACCGCAGCCTGTTTTCTGCCTGAAACCAAGGGAATGACCTTGGAAGAAATTGAACGGCATTTTGAACAAAAGGAAAACACATGAACAACCCGTCTCCAAAAAATGAGCATTCTCTGACCTTGGAAACCTCCGTCTCCAAAGCCTTCCTGGCCCAGGCGCTGGGAATATCCTTTGACCGCGATTACTACTTCGACCCTTTCTTGCGCCGCCAGATCGACGCCCGCTGCCACCACTACGCCGCCGAACAACTCAAGGATCTCGACGCCTTTTACACCGAAAGCAATCTTGGCCGGAAAACTTGCTTCACCCCCAACCAAGTCCTGGTCGGCGGCATCCAACCCAACCTCATTCTGGGCATGTTATTGGGCGCGCAATTCATCCCGGCCAAACAAGGTGATGCCGACATCTCTCCCGCCTGCTGGGCGGGCCATGCCCCGCAAGACCTGCCTCATCCCCGGACGCTGCTTGAGCATCCCGTCATCCTTCTATTTGACAGCCATATCCGGGCCGTGCAACAGGAAAAGGGTCTCCAGGCCATCCCTCCTTTTTTCTGGGATGCTTCCGGCCGCGCGGCCATTCACGGCGCGCTCACCACGGCGCAAAAGTTTCTGGGCGAAAATGTCTTCATGGATTTGCTGGAGGAGCCGGACCGCGTGCGGCAGACCATGGACTGGATCGTTGACGCCAACATCGTCCTGGTGCGGCATTTCGCGGCGTTGTGCGGCATCAAAATCCAATGCCTGCATGTGGGGGAATGTTCCTCATGCATGGTCGGCCCGTCCGAATGGTCGAATTTTGTCGCACCAACCCTCGAACGGTTGGGGCGGGAACTCGGCCCGGTCCGGCTTCATTCCTGCGGCCCAAGCGGCCATCTCCTGGCGGCGGCCCGCAAAATCGCGGCGATTGCAAGTCTGGACCTCGGCGGGGAAACTCCGCTGGCTCCGGTCCGGGAGTTGTTCGGCCTTGATTTCCCGGTCAGCATCGCTCCGCCGGTCAAACTGCTGGCCGGCGGTTCGCTCGAGGCGTTGATGGCCTGGACCAGCGATGTCCTGTCGGCCAATCAAGGCGGTGAGTTGGTTCTGTTATACCATCTCGAACCGCAATACTCGCTCCCCGTTTTACGGTCGTGGCGCGCTACGCTGACCGATAAATATGGCTTCTGCTAAGGCGGTGGAAATAAATTTAGGCTTCTTTACCGGGATTTCTCCACGAAGTTGTTCATCTGCTCTTCTTGTTGTTCGATGGATTCGACCAGCTTGAACTGTGTGCGGCAGCGATCAAGGTTGTGATTGTTGCGGCGCACTTTGTAATAAATGTCGCCGTCCAGAAAATCCGCCAGGAAACGGATGCCAATTTCAAGGGTGATCAGTTTTCCGGAAAACGCGAGCAGCCGTTTCTCCGGCGGTGTCAGAAAATCGCCGGCATACGTTAAATAACCGCGCACCAAGGCCTCAAACATTGGAAACTGCATCCTCACCCGCGTCAGATCGCATTCATCCTCCTTCGCCGGACTGGTTGCCGTGCGCACCATGTCGCCAAAATCATAGAGCGTGAGGCCGGGCATTAACGTGTCCAAATCCGTCACGCAAATGCCCTCCCCGGTCGTCTCGTCAAGCAGGACATTGTTGAATTTTGTGTCGTTGTGCGTGACGCGTTCCGGCAGTTTCGCATTGATCAATACGTCCGTTATGGACGCCCGTTGCATGACGAAATCAATCTCGGCCTTTGCTTGTCCGGCCCGGTTGCAGGCGTCTTTTTCAACGGCCTTGACCAACGCCGCCAGCCGCTTGGGCGTGTGATGAAAATCCGGGATGGTGTCGTGCAGTCGCGGCACGGGCAGGTCGGCCAGCAGTTTTTGAAAATGACCGTAGGTCTTGGCGGCTTCAAACGCCTGACCGGGCGATTCGACCACCTCATACGAGCGCACTTTTTCGATGAACAGATAGGCGCGCCAATAATTCCCCAGTCCATCGCAATAATACGAAAGCCCGGTCCGCGCCGGGATCAACGTCAGCACACGCCGGCTGAAACCCGGCTCGCCGCACATTTTTCCGGCCAGATGGGTCGTGACGCGCTCCACGTTTTCCATCAATGAGACCGGCTGCTTGAAGATGTTGTGATTGATACGCTGCAAAACGTAGCGCGTCGTTGTCCCGGCCTGATCAAAAACGGCGCGATAGGTGTCATTGATATGGCCTTTGCCATAAGGTGCAACACTGCGGAACTCGCCATAAATCTGAAATTGCCGTGCCACTTCACGAACGTCATACTCCAAATCTAAATTCACGCCCAAAGCCTTTCGGGATATTCGCCCTTGCCAACCAGTTGATTAATGCCTTCTACCACCATGGGGCGGTCTTCGCGATAGGTGACCCCAAACCAAACCGAACGCGTCTGCAACACCGCCACCCGTTTCTCTCCGCCCCGGATCAATGTGTTCACCACGGTTGGAATGTAAAATTCCGCCTTTTCGTCCGCCCCGCGCTGCCGCAGAAATTCCCGGAATTGCCGGCGCAAATGATCAAAGAGGCTCGGATTGAAACCCCACATGTTCATCGAAACAATTTCCCCGCCCGTCAACGCCTGATATTCTCCCCCATCGCCTTTGTATCTGGCCGCCGTCCCTTGTTTTTCAATGCTCACTATCTCGCGGATGCTGTCCAAATGGCCGTCCGTCAATTGACAGACGCCGCGGGCAACGCTGCCAAACTCGGATAGGGTGTTGCGCAGAACGAAACCCACCATGGCGTAGTCCGGATTGCCGGGCTGAAGATGTTCGGCCAGCAATTGAAAAGAGTGCGCGCCGTAAAAATCGTCGGCATTGATCACTCCAAATGGTTCGCGGATGGCCTCCGCCGCCATTAATATCGCGTGACCCGTCCCCCACGGTTTCCGGCGGTTGGGCGGCAGAACTTCCCCAGCCGGCAGACAATCCAATTCCTGAAAAACATACTGCACCGCAACGCGCTTCTCGAAACGGCTGCCGATGGTTTCACGGAACTCCTGCTCTATGTCCCGGCGGATCACAAACACCAGCTTGTCAAATCCCGCCCGGATTGCGTCATGCACCGAGTAATCAATGATGGTTTCCCCGCCCGGCCCGACTGGGAGCATCTGCTTGAGACCGCCGTAACGGCTGCCCATGCCCGCGGCTAATATAAGTAATGTTTTGTGTGTCATCATCTGTAAATCGTCGGAGAGTGAAACGTCCTGGCGGAATGTCAAGGAATGGAACCGCTCATGGCGCCGGCTGCGGCGTGCGGGTGGGTCCGTCACAACGGGGTCCATCCGGCGTCCAGACCAGTTTGTCGATGCATAGCTGGCGCGTTTCCATGGCCGAATCCCAGGCGTGATATACGAAGTATTGGGTGTGGCCGTCGGGTCCGGTTACGATGTCGTTGTGACCGGTGCCGCGGACTTTGCCCGGAATTCCGTGCAGGACCCGGGCGGTGTCGCCCTGGCCGGTGTAAGGCCCCAGGGGATGATCCGCCACCACGCAATCCAATCCGTAGCGGGAGGTTTGCCAGTTCGCTCCGCTGTAAATACAATAGTAGCGGCCGTCATGTTTCAACACGCAGGGGGCTTCTATCGTATGCCAGTCATATGTGCGGTCATAAACATCCATGCGGCGATTGGCCTCATACAGGGTCCAATCAAATCGCGGTCGCACCACCACATGGCCCTCCCCCGCCAAACGGGTCATGTCCACCAGACGATCCACCTTGATGCCTGTGCCAACGTGTTCGCCGTGTTCCGTATTGGTGAAGTTGCAGGAATAAAAGAAATACCATTGGCCGTCGTCGTCACGGAATGGAAATGGATCAATCGTAAACCGGTTGTTCTCGCTGTCTGCCAGCACGTTGCCGGTATCGACATACGGCCCTTCCGGCGCGGCGCTGACGGCCACGCGATTTTGAAATCGCTCCGGCTCCACTCCGCCCATCGCATAATAAAGATAGAATTTGCCGCCGGCATAAGTCACTTCCGGCGCCCAATATTGATAGTGCGGATTTGAGGACGGAGGAATCATGGCCCCCCCGCGCTCTTCCCATCTGACCAGGTTCGTCGAGCGCAACAGGGTGAAAATCCGTCCGTTCACCCTCGCGTCCCCCGTCGTGCCGAATGCGTAATAAACGCCCTGATAACGAATCACGGTCGGGTCCGGCATGCTGCCAGTGTAAACCGGGTTGGTATAGGTTGCGGGCGCGGCGGACACTGTCCACGCCCCGCAGAAAAACGCCGCAATCCCGGCGGCTGACGCGCATATCCCAATAAATCGAAACATCAAAACAGCCTGCTCAACCGCGCTCTCAAACGCAAGCCGCGAGAATGTCCCGCCGCCGGGCCGTTCTTCGGCCTTCCGTTTTCGCCTCTTCTAGTGTTAATTAGCCGTATGCATCTCAGGCCATCCCACAAGCGAAGGGCTTCGGGAAATATTTTCACCCCGGGTGTTCGATTTGTTTTCTACGCCCTGCTCTGCGTGGCCTTGCTCCTTTTCTTTGTCTGGCCGCGGCGGCCGCATCCCCCTTCAACCCGCATGACGGCAACCGTTCCGGCGGTGCAACGAATCCTGTTTCCAGCCGACTTGCCTTCCAATGCCCCCGCCGCCGAATCTCCCGCGCCCGCCGATTCCGAGCCGCACCCGGTTGAAACCATTCTGGATGCGCAGATCGCCTTGGTCCGGCAAGGGATTTCCCCCGGCTCCATCGACGGAGTATCCGGCGCCCAAACCCGCTCGGCGCTGCAAGCGTTCCAGAAAAAACAGGGGATTGATTCAAGCGGATTGCTCGATGCGGACACAAAGGCCGCCCTGCTCCTTTCGCCGCCGGCCTTGACCAATTACACCATTACCGCCGACGATTTGTCGCGCCTGATGCCCATGCCAAAAACATGGCTCGAAAAATCGCAACAACCCCGGCTGGATTTCGAGAACATTGTTGAATTGCTGGGTGAAAAAACTTTTTCCAGTCCCAACCTGATTCGCTCCCTGAATCCGTCCATTGATTGGAACAATGTCGTTGCCGGCGCCACAGTGGTCGTTCCCAACGCGCCCTATCCGCCCGTTTCCAACCCGGCCGCGTGGATCACCATTTCACTGCGCGACCGCGTCCTGGAAACATTCGACGCCCAAAGCAATCTGCTGACCCATTTTCCATGCAGTATCGGACGGCTGGCGGAAAAACGGCCCGCCGGCCAACTGCATGTGATCACCGTGGCTCTGAATCCGAATTACACTTTCAACCCGGACGTCTTTCCCGAATCAGCCGAAGCCCGGGAATTGGGACGGAAGCTGATTATTCCTCCCGGCCCGAATAATCCGGTCGGGGTGGCGTGGATTGGTTTGGACAAACCGGGCTACGGCATTCACGGTACACCCGCCCCCGAACAGGTCGGACGCACGGAATCCCACGGCTGTTTTCGCCTGGCCAATTGGAACGCGGAATATTTATCCAGACTGATCTGGATCGGAATGCCCGTGTCGGTGGAATGACACCGAAAATTGGCTGGACAAAATTCCTCGTTTGCCGCTGACTTTTGCCATGGAAAATTTCCCCTTGTCACGGCGCCAGCTATTGTCAAACATTGGGTTAACCGCCACCGGCGGAATCCTGGCCGGCGCATTGGCCGTCGGCTCATCCGCCCAGGCCGACCCGGGCCGCCCCGCCCCCAGTACCGCCTCCCTCAATGTGCGCGATTTCGGCGCGATGGGCGATGGGGTCAAGGACGACACCGCCGCCTTCACCGCCGCCATGAAAGCCGCCGCCGACACCGGCAATTTCGCCGTCTTTGTGCCGCGCGGACGTTACCTGATCAGCACCCGCCTCAATATTCCGCCCAGTGTGATTTTGGAAGGGGTTTATACCGGTCCCACTGCCCAAGGCTGGGATCAGGGCAGCATCCTGCTCGCGGTGGCCGACGCCGGCCATGCCGACGCCGAACCGTTTATTTTATTGAACGCCACTTCCACCCTGAGCGGCATCACTGTTTTCTATCCCGAACAAAAAATGCAAAACCCGCCGGTCCCCTACCCTTGGACCATTCGCGGCTCCGGCGACAACATCTCGATTCAAAATGTCCTGCTGATCAATCCGTACCAAGCCGTTGATTTCGGCACCCTGCCGGTGGGCCGCCATACCATCAACGGCCTGCGCGGCCAACCCCTCTACCGCGGGCTTTTCATTGATCAATGTTACGATGTCGGCCGGGTTCAGAATGTGCATTTCTGGTCGTTCTGGGGCGGATGGCAAGGCCCGATTTACCAGTTCATGCACGACAATGCCATTGCCTTCATTCTGGGCAAGTCGGATTGGGAATTCATGTCCGGCTGCTTTTGCATCGGATACCATATCGGGTATCACTTTGTCAGCAATCAGGCCGGACCGGGCAATTATCTTTTATCCGAGAGCGGTTCAGACATCGGACCGGCCTCAGTGCGCGTGGAACAAAGCCAGCCGCACGCGGGAATTTCCTTCGTCAACTGCCAATTCATGGCCGGAATCCAATCCGCCCCCTCCAATGCCGGTCCGCTCAAGTTCACCGCCTGCGGTTTCTGGGGCACTCCGGAAACGGACTCGCACGTAACGCTCGAAGGCACTGGCCATGCTTTCTTTACCAGTTGCCATTTCATCACTTGGGGCCAGCGCGACGCCAAAGCCCCCGCCATCCACGCCCAACGCGGCGGACTGACCGTCACCGCCTGCGATTTCATGGATGCCGGCAAACCGCAAATCACAATCGAACAGGAAGTAGTGGCCGCAATGATTTACGGCAACCGTCTCCGTGGAGAAAACCGAATCACCAACCACGCCGGCGACCACGCCCAAATCGCGCTAAACGCCATCACCCCCGGCTGACAAATCAGCGACCACAGACTCGGCATTTCATACCAGCTTTCGGAATTCATCCGGGGTCAGGCCGGCATCACGAGCAATGCTGCCCATGGTGTAAGGATCTATCGGATTTGCCCGAGGAATTACCAGCCGCGTCTCGCCGTTGGACATGACGATGTGCCCACCTTGCCGGATGATGCGATAGCGAAGCTTCTCAAAAACGCGGACTGCGTCTTGATGCCGGATACCGGGAAGTTTCGGCATATCAAACCACAACCTCAGCCTCGCTCACCTTGAAAATTTTCGACTCCTCGGCTTCCGCCGCCAGCCATTCCTGAATTGCCTCACGAATGTTTTTCAGGGCTTCCTCGCGTGTGCGTCCCTGGGAATGGCAGCCTTTGAGCGCGGGACAACTTACGGAAACACCGTCTTCATGCTCGATCAATGTGACGCGATAACTGCTCATGGCTGAACCATACGCTTGGGTTAATGAAAATCAAGCCCCGCCACCAGTCTGACGGATTCCGGCCTTTACGGCAGCTCAGAGGAGAACTCATATTCTCCCGACCCTATCTCCATCACGGCGCGGACGTTTTCCGTCCGCACCCAGCGCGCGCCAGCCGGGCATTTTGACTTTTGCACCTTGCCAGGCACCCACACCGTCGCGCTCGAACCGACCGGCACACGCACTTTCAGCGTGAACCGACCGTCGTGATGCTTCCATTCGCTCGCGATTTTTCCGCGCACGGATTCATAACTCGCCTTGACCCAGCCCAAGCCGGCAACGGGCTGCGGTTGGATGAGGATTTTATCAAAGGCGACAGCGTCGGGCGCGGGTTTGATTCCGCCCAAGGCGTTGTAAAACCATTCGCTGACCGAGCCGAACATCGGATGATTGTGCGAATAGGTGTTGTCGCTCATGGTCCAATGCTCCCAAAGTGTGGTGGCTCCGTTTTCAAGCATGTATCCCCATCCCGGAAACGTCCGTTGATTCACGATTTCATAGGCCAGATCCGCCCGGCCGGCGCCGGTCAGGGCGTTGAGCATGAACTTGGTCCCAAAAATACCGGTGGTCAGATGGCCCTGATGGACGTCGGAAATATTATGCGCCAAAACGGCCGCCGCGCGGTTGGTTTCCTCATTCGGAACCAACCCCAGGCTGAGGGCAAATGATTGACAAGCCTGCGTCCCGCTGCCGTAAATGCCCGCGCCGGTCTTGAGGAATTTCCGGTTGAAAACCGCCTTGATCTGTTGGGCCAGGGCATCGGCATCGGCGGCGTCTTGCTCCTTGCCCAAGACGCGCGCGATTTTGGCAAAGAGCGTCGCGTTCAAATAGTAGAACGCCGTGCCGGTCAGGGCGCGTGGCTTCGGCGCCAGGCTTTCGTGGTCGCTGATGCCATTGTCCAGCAATCCGTCGGGAGAGCAGGACCGCAAAAACCCGATCCAGCGTTTCGTGGCCGTGTATTGTTCGGCCAACAAGCGGATGTCCCCGTAGTATTGGTATAATTCCCATTGCAAAAACGGCTGGGCGCTGCCCCACCCAATCGGCCCGGCCCCCCCGCCCAACCCCTCGTCGCTCAAACCGGCATAGGGCGCGGTTTCGGTGAAACCGCCGTTGGCGCGCACAGCATCGCCGAGGTCCCGCACGGCCTTGGCGTAGAAGCGCTCCATGTCAAAATTAAAAATCTCCGCCCCGCTCGCCGCCACCATGTCGCCGCCGTAACCCAATCTCTCGCGGTGCGGACAATCGGATTCGACGCTGAACAGATTGCTCAGTTCCGTCCACAACACCATTTCTTGAATACGGTTGAATTCCTCATTGGAACAATCAAAGGAACCCGCCGGCGCGACATCAGAGTTCAGGCGCAAGCCCTCGATGTCGCCCAAGGCGGGCGCATGGGAGAGTCCGGTGATTTCGACATAACGAAAACCGTGGAAGGTGAAACGCGGGCAATACGCCTCCCGCCCTTTCCCCTTCAAAATGTACCTGTCGGTTTGAAAAGCGGTCGCCGGCGCCCCCTTCCCGCCATAACGATAATCCCGTCCGCCCCCTTTGATCTGGCCAAACACGGATGTCATGGCGTTGAGCGTGCCATCCGCATAGAGCAATTCGCCGTATCGCAGCGTCACAACCGCCCCGGCCGGCCCGCTCATTTGCAGCCGGACCCACCCCGCAAAATTCTGCCCAAAGTCAACTAAATACACACCCGGACGCGGTTCGCTTAACTTGACTGGTTTCAGAATGCGGGTCACCCGGATCGGCGGCGCATCCTCGGCTTGCAGCGGCCCCACAGGTTCGCGGGCAGGGACGGCAAAAGTCCAATTGGCATCATCGAATCCCGGGCGATCCCATCCCGGCTGTTCCCGGCGCGCGTCATACACTTCGCCAAGATAAATGCTGTTGCGGAGCACCGGCCCCGGTCCGGTCCGCCACGTTTCGTCGGTGCCAATGGTTTCAACCTCGCCGTCCTCATATTCAACCCGCAATTGCATACAGGCCCTCGGTTCGCCAACGGTTAAATAATCGCGCAGATTCACATGACCCCACATTTTTAATGACACGGGGTTGAACCATCCGTTGCCCACCATCAGGCCGGCGGCGTTCCGGCCCCGCTGCAAAAGGCTGGTGACATCATAGGTCGAATACAGCACCCGTTTGGCATACGTCGTCCACCCCGGATCGAGAACGTGATCCCCCACCCGCTTGCCGTTCAGGGACAATTCGTAGTAACCCAGTCCGCTGACGTGAACCAGGGCGCGCCGCACTTTTTTATCGAGTTGAAATTCCTTGCGAAACAATGGGGCGGGATCGTCGTCATACATCGTTTGGTCCGTCAGCGGCTCGCGGCGGGGCCTCATGATCCAGGCGGCGCGCCAGTCGGAAGGTTCGAGCAGACCCATGGTCCAACAGGCTGATTGGGCGCTGGCGGAGATCGCGCCATTCTTGTTCCAGACGCGGACTTGCCAATAAACGGATTCATCGGAATGTAATGGCCGCCCGTGGTAAGGCACGGCGACGGAAACGGAGGAATCAACCCGGCCCGTATCCCACACATCGTATTCGCCGCGTTTCAGATTTGCCTCGCTCGTTGCGGCCATGATCTGGAACGCAGTCTGACACTGGTTGCGGTCCGGCGCGTCCAATTTCCAACTCAGGCCGGGCGCGGCATCATCAAGACCGGGGGGATTCGTTTGATAATCGCACTTCAAATCATATACCCGCAACGCCGCGCCATGCGCCGCCAGGCAGCCTGACAGAAGAAGCAGAACAACGCCACGCGCCGGATTCCCTGAAAGCACACGGAAAATATTCATGACCGCCATACTTAACCGGAATCGCCCGGATTTGAAGCGGAACTTTACCGCACCGGAAAATTAATTTCCCGTCACCACGTCCAATTCGGCCAGGGCTGCCGGGCTGGAGGTGGCGGATTGGATGACCATCTTCACATATCGGGCGGTGGCCGGATGCGGAAAATCCACGGTTTGCGGCTGGTCCGAGCTTTTAAATTTGCCGGCGGCGGCAACCGCGCCCCATTGCTTGGGATTGTCGCCGCAGAACACCTGCACTTCGGCGGGACGCCCCGCGTTTCGATCCTGGCGGGGCAGGAAGGTGAGACCGCGCAAAACGACTTCGCGCCCGAGATCAATCACCAGGTAATGCGGCATCTGATCCCCGGACCGGGCTTGCCAGAAAGTATCGCCATTCCCGTCCAGCACCTCGGCGGCGCCGTGGCCATGGGCGCTGTCTTCGCTGTCGGTTGCGATTATTTTGGCCCCAAGCTGAACCAGTTTGGTGACCTTGACAGGGCTGAACACAGAAGTCAGTTGCGACACCGGAACCTGGAGCGTTGGATTGAAGGCGTTACTCGCCGCGTATGACAACAGGCTGCGGCGCAATTGGGCGGCGGCGGGACGATGGTCCAAATCTGTTGCCAGGTCCGCCGCGCAAATCAACAACCGGCCGGAACCAACCCTGCACTCGAAAATCAGGCCGAGACGGCGGTTGGTATTCCAATCGTCAATCACCTGAACTATGGGCCGCAGTCCGGACGGCAAACCGTCCAGGACAACGCCGCGGGCATGGGTGACCACATCGTTCCACTGCCAGTCCTGAAAGGAGCCGGTGGGAAATGCCGCAAGGGCGGGATTGCCGGAGTCAATCAGAAGACCGAGCGTCTGCAAGGGATGAACACTGAACATGTACCGGTTCCAAAACACCGGTTGAAAAGCCAGTTTCGGATGATCCCACGAAAGGCTGGCCGGGGTCAGCAATACTTTTCCGCCCTGGTTTAACCGCGTCCGCGCCGCGTCATCAAAGGTCGATGTCAATAACACGTCAGCGGGAACACGGGGTTCTTCGGCGGAAGGATAAACCCAGATATTCCAGTCATTTTGCGCTTCGGCCGTTATCCCGACCGTCAGCTTGTATTTTGCCGGGGAGGCCAGACCTTTCAGGTCCGCTTGTATTTTTCCCAGCGCATTGTCCTGTCCCAGCGGCAGGGTTTGGGGCGGAAATTTGCCGGAGGCGACAATGGTGTTGTCTTCCGCGCGCAGGTCCCAGGAAACGCAGGCGTTGGTCAGCGGATGCGGGCCAAAATGGGCCGCCTCGACGACGGCGGTCAAAGTCTCTGCGGTCGTCCA